>NZ_PCPP01000005.1 GCF_002979755.1 Chryseobacterium culicis
GTTAAGCCCACCAGCGCCGATGGTACTGCTAACGCGGGAGAGTAGGCCGCCGCCAGTTTTTATTTTATTTTTAAAAATCCTTTATCTGATGATAAAGGATTTTTTTTGCTTTATACTCTCCACTCCACTATACCTATATACACCCGTATATACCTATAACTACCAGCTTGACTCATAAATAATGAGTAATAAGCAATAAGTAATGAGTAATATCCAACGTATGCTATATTACTTATTACCCATTACTCATCTTTACCGTTCATCACACTCAAACTGTCACTCCGTAGGAGTCTCAACAATCCATTTAAAATTCTGTAGTTTATCCTTTGAATTCTTTAGAGTCTAATAAATGTGGCTAGATTCCTACGGAATGACATAATCAGAACTATTAATCTCACGATATAAAACTGATCATTCTTAAATCGAATCCCGAAGCTCATAATTCATAACTTATAATTCATAATTGATTTTCTCCTAGCCCCGATAGTAATGGTTACCCCGCAGCTTGGATTGGCGAGTGGGTGGGTCTGAGCGTGGAAGCGTGCAGGCGCGAGGAGTATGAATGAATAGCGGGATAAAGCTCCTGAAATATCACTACTTAAATTTTATTAAACTTCTTTATTTAATCAAGAGGAAGGGTTCATTATTTATACGCTGATTATTTATGCTCATAAGCGGCTTATTATCCTTGGAAGCTTATCTGTATATGGAAAATATATATAAACCCTCAGAACCTGCCTTATCTTAATCCAGAAGAAATGAAAAAACCGCTTCTTAAAGAAACGGTTCTTATTTATGGGATTGGGACTTTCAATCTTACATATCACTGTTTGTGTCCGGGCATTTAAAATCATCACTGCAGGTAGCACATACAATGGTTCCATTGCAGTAGTACATACAGAAATCTGTTTCAGGAAGATTAGCACCTCCAGAAATGTTTTTTAATTGGCCTTTTTGTAGTTTTTTTAAATTTTTCATATCGTTTTAATTAATAATTTGAAGTTAAAGTAAAATTAGTTAAAATATTTTTAATTAATAATGTTTGTTGTATTAAAAATAAAAAATTAATATAATAAACAGTTTTAAGAGTTATATGATCAATGATTTTCACATAAATATTTGATTGACAATAAAATAAATGCTATTTTTAAGCTAGCGTTATCCGAAAAGCTTATAGAGTAGGAAAAATTAAAACTATAACTATGAAAAATTTAAAAAAACTTTCAAGAGACGACAAGAGAAGTATTGTTGCGGGGGTCAATTTTCCAGCCTATTGCTTAGAAGGCGGTGGACCGGGAGAAGGAGGATGTTCTGCAGGACAAATCTGCTCAGGGGGAAAATGTGTTCCTTACGAAAATCCTGGAGGTGGAGAAAATCCTGGCGGTGGTGGAGATACATACACCTGCATCTGTCCATGGGGTACTTTTACACAACCTACACCATGTCCTGAATTTTATTGTATAACAGGATAGTATAATGAAAACGGCTACCTCAAATAGAGATAGCCGTTTCTTTTCTTATTTTTTAATCAATCCTAATTCGATTAATCTTTCATGCAGGAATTCTCCGGCAGTTGTATCTTCGTATAATTTTGGATTGTTTTCATCTACACAGTTCTCAAGTGCATTTAAAGACATTGCACTGATAGGATGCATAAAGAAAGGAATTGAATACCTTGAAGTACTCCACATTTCTCTTGGCGGGTTTACCACTCTGTGGATGGTAGATTTCAATTTGTTGTTGGTGTGTCTTGAAAGCATATCTCCAACATTGATCATCAGTTCATCCGGTTCTGCAATAGCATCAATCCATTCTCCGTTGTGGTTTTGAACCTGAAGACCTTTACCCTGTGCTCCCATTAAAAGGGTAATAAGGTTAATGTCTCCGTGAGCAGCAGCTCTTACCGCATCATCTGGTTCTTCGGTGATTGGCGGATAGTGAATAGGTCTTAAAATAGAATTTCCTTCTGCGATTTTATCATCAAAATAAAACTCATTTAACCCAAGGTGCAATGCTAAAGCTCTTAACACATACTGTCCTGTTTTCTCAAGCATCTGGAATGCCTCTTTACCTACTTCGTTGAATTTTGGAAGTTCATCAACGATTACATTGTCTGGATACTCAGTTTTGTATTTTGAATCATCAGACAGATACTGTCCGAAATGCCAAAATTCTTTTAAGTCTCCTTTTTTGAAACCTTTTGCAGTTTCTTTACCGAATCCTACATAGCCTCTCTGTCCACCAATTCCTGGAATCTCATACTTCTGTTTCGTTTCCACTGGTTGTTCAAAAAAGTTTTTTACCTCTCCATACAAATCATCCACTAGGTTGTCATCAAGAAAGTGGCCTTTTAAGGCTACAAAACCAATTTCTTCATAAGCTTTTCCGATTTCATTTACAAATTTCTGTTTGCGTTCCGGGTTGTCCGAAAGGAAATCACGCAGGTCTACACTAGGTATTTTATCCATTTTTAGAAATTTACGAACAGCAAAATTACATTTTTTTTAAATTAAATGATTTTAAAATCATTATTTATAAGTTAAATTTGCTGTATGAAAAAATATTCTTCTAAGAGAAGTATCCAAATACTTGCACATCTTCTTCAGCAGTACGGAATTGCAGATATCGTAATTTCTCCGGGGTCAAGAAATGCTCCTTTGGCCATTCATTTTTCAGAGGTAGATAGTTTCAACTGTTACAGTATTGTAGACGAAAGAAGTGCTGCTTTCGTGGCAATGGGAATGGCAAAAAGCGAGAAAAAACCTGTAGCCATTACCTGTACCAGCGGATCAGCAGTCGTTAATTATTATCCGGCAGTGACTGAAGCCTTTTATCAGAATGTTCCCCTTTTGGTATTGACGGCTGACCGACCTACTGATTTTGTTGATATTTTCGATGGGCAGACGATTAGACAGAAAGATGTTTTTCATCAGCATTCCTATGGTGACTTTCAGCTTTTGGAAGACAGCAAAGAAAATGCAGAAGATATTAATTTCGATATCATTAAAAAAGCAATTGAGCTTTGTTTTGAGAAACAAGGCCCGGTACATATTAATATTCCTTTAGAAGAACCTTTATACGAGCTGGTATCTGAGCTTCCTACTTTTCCTACTGTTGAAAAAACAATCAAACATAAAGAGTATGAAATTCCATCCAATCTGATTGCAGAATGGCATACCTCACAAAGAATTTTGCTGTTGGTGGGAACGAGAGATTACAGCCCGGAATTGGAAAATCAGTTAACTCAATTGGTAAAAAACCATTCTGTTGTTGTATTGAGTGAAGCCAACTCAAATTTACATCACGAGAAGTTCTTCAAACATATAGACCGCTATATTTTTAATTTTACAGAAGAAGATTATAAAACCTATGCGCCTGATCTGTTGATTACAATAGGACAGAATGTGGTTTCTAAAAAGGTAAAACAATTCCTGAGAAAAGCCCACCCGAAGCAGCATTGGCATTTGGATGAAGTGTGGCAGCCTGATACTTATTTCTCCCTCACAGAAAAGATAGAAGTTAAGCCGGAAGTATTCTTCTCAAAACTGCTGAAATTTATCAATCTGGAGCCGAGACCTTATTTTAATCTTTGGGATGTTTTAAGGGATAAAAAAGATGCCAAGCATGAACAGTTTTTGAATACGATTGATTTTTCAGATTTTTATTTCTTCAATAAGGCATCACAAACGATTCCTGAAAACTATAATATTCATATCAGCAACTCTTCCGGAATCAGATATGCACAGCTGTTTGATTTTGGAAAGAGAAAAATATATTGTAACAGAGGAACAAGCGGTATTGACGGTTCTACTTCTACGGCAATGGGATTTGCTATCAAAAATGAAAATCCAACCTTATTAATAACAGGAGATTTAAGTTTCTTTTATGACATCAATGGTCTTTGGAATCAATATATTCCACCATTTGTAAGAATTATGATCTTCAATAACGGTGAAGGAAATATCTTTAAAATCATTCCGGGACCGGGTAACGCCAATCCGAATACGCTGGATGAATTTATTGCTACAAAACACCGTAAGAATGCAGAATATCTGGCGAAACATTTCGGATTCTCCTATATTCGGGTAGAGGACGAGCTTACGCTGGACAGGGTTCTTGAGAATTTCTTCAAACCTGATGCACAGCCAAAAATCCTGGAAGTAAATACTCACGGGAAGAATAGTGCAGATGTACTGAAGTCGTATTTTGAATTTATGAAATAGGGTTAAAGATCAAGATATTCCTCATTCCCCGGCAGGTTGATAATCCTGTCGATAGGATAGATAAACATATCATCAAAATCATTCAACGCATTAATGATCTGGAAATGGGTGAATTGCTTTATATTCTGTAAAGTAATCTCCGTTTCTTTGATCTTTTTATGCTTTAAAAGATGCTGTCTCTGTACTCCGTTCAACAGATAGGTAGAAGGAGTAAACCAATCTTTTCCTTTTAAAAACAAAAGGTTGGAAAAAGAGGTATCAGTGATATGGTTGTTTTTGACAATGATGATTTCTTCAGCTTTTGCTTTCATTTTCATCTTATCCAACTCTTTTCGGTCTTCAAATTTAAATGAATAATCAAAGCTGTTGTTTTCTACCAGCTTGAAATCCTGTATTTCAGGAATAGCATAAGGAATCATCTGTGTTCTGATTCTTTTATCAAGGTCATAGGCAATTCTTAGTTTGAAAAGACCATCCTCATCATGCTGCAGGTTTTTATAGATCTTGGCCAGATCGATAGAGTCTTCCTTCCCGAAATGGGAAAATGTTTGATTGACACGTTTCTGATGTAGATCCAATAGAAAAACCTCCTGATCTTCTACTTTAATGCTTTCAATGAATTGGGACATAGATTTTATTTTTCATTTCCTGATACTCGTCTTCTAACTTACTCATGTGCGTTATACCGCCTCCGCTTTTGAAATAAAGTTGATCTCCTTCTTTTTCAATAAAGCGTATCATTACACAGCTGTCAACATTTTGACCGTCAAACCAGCCACAAACTCCTGTGTAATATCCTCTGTCATATCCTTCCGCATCCAGAATTATTTCCAGTGTTTTAGGTTTGGGAGCTCCTAAAATAGAGCCCGCAGGAAGAAGCTTCTGCATAATACTTCCTACTTTTCCGTTAAATTCAGGTTTTATTGTTCCTGAAATCTCAGAACTCATGGCATACAGATCTTTCTGCTGGGTTTTGATAAAGTCAATATGCTGAAACTGATCTACTTTTACCTCATCAGCTACCATGCTCAGATCATTTCGGAGCAGATCTACTACAGTATAATGTTCTGCCTTTTCTTTCTTATCATTTTTTAGAATTTCTGCTGCATTTTCAATAGAAGCATCAATTGTACCTTTCATGGGATAAGTCAGAATTTTTCCATCAATAATCTTTACAAAAGTTTCAGGAGAAAAAAATACAAAAAAATCTTTATAAAAAACTTTGTACTTCGCATTTGAGTGGTAAAAAATTTCTTCTAAGGTTAAATTGGTCTCTATCTTTGTTTTTCTAGTATAATTTACTAAATAAGAGTTTCCTAAACGAATATTTTTCTGAACCTTATTAAAGCCTATTTTAAAGCTCTCCAGTGTTTCAGGAACTGACTTCCATATTACTTTTTTGTCTAGTGCATGGGTCTCTTTTGACTCTGTAAGTTCTTTGAAATCAATAATTAAACCTTCTTTTTCAATTTCATGTTCCTGATATATTTCTACATTCTCTGCGAGAAAGTCGATGACGAAAAAATAGGGAACCTTCTGAAGGGAAAGCTCGTCCATTTCCATAAATTTTTGATGATTCACTGAAAACATTCTGCAAAAATACTTATTGATGTTTACTTTTGCATAAATTTTTTATGATGCAGAACAAATATCCTCAGAAACCGGGACTAGATTTTATATTGAAGCAGGCATTTTTTTATTGGAATAAAACACTCGTTTTTCAGTTGATGTTTTCAATTTTTTATTTTGGAATTTTCCTGACGGTGTTTTTTGCCGCAGATCTGAAATATAATATTTTTAGCCAGTATATGGAAACCAGCAAGTACCTTAAAGATGGAATGCAGGCTTATGCCACGCAGTATACTAAAATGGTTTCTACTCCGGAATTTCAGAGTTTTTCTCTGATGATTGTGGGTACTATGATTTTTCTTTATCCTCTTAATATTGGTTTTTATCAGATTTACAGAAAGATTGATCTTAAGGAAAAGCTTGAGCTGGGCGATTTACTGGTAGGATATAACGGACTTAACTTTTTTAAGTACATAGGATATTATATTTTCTGGTTTTTCATCTATGTCAATGCTGCCCAGACTATTATTCTTGGAATTGTTTGGGTGATAATAACTGTGTTTGTAGCTCCATTGATGTTCTTTACCAATAAAAGGATTTTTGAATCAATTTCTCTTAATTTTAAAGCACTCAGGATGTATTTTCTGGAAATAACGGTTTGTGTGATCGTTGCTTTTATATTTAAGTATTTGGGTTTTGCCCTGTTTTTTATAGGAGGATTGTTTACATTCCCTTTTTGGAATGCCATGATTTACTCCCTTTATAAAACGGTTTTTTCGGAAAAAAGTTAAAATTCATTCGTGTTTAATATGATTTTTTACTAAAAAAAAGTAAATTTGGTAAAATCATTAAATATTTAAACTATGTCTGAATTTAACGAATTTGATCAGCAAGGCTCTGTGCCTAACAGAGATACGGGATCAATTATTTCTCATGCCTTTGAAATGTACAAGGGTGTTTTTGGTTACGGAATCGTAGCAATGATCATTTACATGATTGGAGGATCTCTTATTCAAATGCTTACCGGATTTGATTCTGCTTCTGTGGCGGAAGAAATAAAATCTTCAGGAGGTGATTTTAATTCCTTGAGTACACCAGGACTTCCCTTGTATATGGGTGCTTCCAGCCTTTTCGGACTTTTGTTATCTCCTTTATATGTAGGACTGATCTACATGGTGAATAAATACAATACCAAAAATCCAATTGAGTTTTCCGACCTTTTCATCGGATACCGTCAGAATTTTGTAAACATTTTGATTTACAGCCTTCTTGCTTGGGTGATTTCGTCAATTGCTCTGGCATTGTGTGTATTGCCTATCATTTTTGTGTATCCTTTCCTTTTATTAGGATATCCTATTCTGTTATTTGAAAATGCTTCAGCTACAGATGCTCTGTCAAAGTCTTTCAATATTGCTAAAGAAAACTATGGAACTTTCTTATTAACAGGTCTTTTAGGGTTTCTAATTTCTTTTGCAGGAATTTTCCTTTGTATTATAGGGATTATCTTAACAGCTCCGTTTATTATGATTGTAATGTACTCCACCTATTGCGCTTTCTTAGGAAAACCAAGACAAATTATGTTCAGCAAATAAAATATAAAAATTGATGATGAATAAGGACAAACAAATAAGCAGTGTTGCGATAAAGCAGATGTCATTGCTGGCCATTATTCTGGTATTGGCAGGTTTAATCTGTTTCAATCTGGCATTGTTTATTCCCTCAGTTCTGGGAGCAATTACCATTTATGTCGTCTGCAGGAAGTATAATTTTTATCTGCAGGAAGAAAAAAAATGGAAACCGTCACTGGCCGCTTTTGCGCTCATGTTGGCGAGTCTTATTGTTCTTATTCTTCCCATCTATTTTATTGCCGATCTGATTATTGATAAACTAGGCAATGCTCAGGCTTATATGGCCAAGTTCAATATTTTCCTGGATAAAATCCATTCTTATATTTTCTCTAAAACAGGATTTGATATTCTGAGCAAGGAGAATATGGCAAAGCTGAAAGATAATGTAGGAAAATTTTCTACATCAGCAGTCAGTGGTACATTCAATACTCTTACTGTAGTAATGTCTATGTATTTCATTCTTTATTTTATGCTGGAAAGGCCGAGACTCTTTGAAAAGATACTGACTTCTTCTGCACCATTGAAGAGAGCCAACATTTCTTTGATTGGCGATAAAATGAGAAAACTAATTATGGCGAATGCTATCGGGATTCCGGTTGTAGCTATAGGACAGGGGATTGTTGCTCTCATCGGTTATCTAATTTTTGGAGCACCCGGAGCAGCATTGCTTTTTGCACTAACGGCTGCAGCTTCAGTGATTCCTGTAGTAGGAACGGCTATTATCTATGTTCCGGTGTGTATCTTTATGATTGCAGAAGGCAATACCGGGCAAGGAATTGGTTTGGCAATCTATTGTCTTGTGGTGGTAGGTCTTACAGATAATCTTCTTCGTTTTACCCTTTTAAAGAAACTGGAAAATATTCACCCACTGAATACTGTATTCGGAATTATCATGGGAATGAATCTTTTTGGCTTCATGGGGCTTATTTTCGGTCCTATTCTGATCTCCCTGACCCTTCTTCTGGTTCAGGTATACAGAAATGAATTTTCGGATGAAGATATGCCTCCGGACCTTGAACTGCCTGGCCAGGATGATATAAAAGAAAAATTAATTTAATTATATAAAAACGTGGAAGGACTCAATCCCGAAATATTAAAAGAAATCTGTGTAATGAAAATGCCCTTCGGAAAGTATGAAGGGACAGTTCTTGTAGACCTCCCGGTGAGTTATCTGGAATGGTTTAACAGAAGCGGAATGCCAAAGGGAAAGCTAGGAATGCAGCTTTCAACAGTTTATGAGATCAAGATAAACGGTCTGATGGATCTTTTGGCTCCTATCAGGGCAGCAGTAAGAAATGGATTGTAAAAACTAAAATATATCAATCTTAGATAGGATTTCGGCGGCATCGAAGATGCCGCCGAAATTTTTTATTATCAGTTGTATTAAGCTTTCAAAGCTGCAATTTCATCTCTCAGTTTGGCTGCTTTTATAAAATCAAGATTTTTTGCGGCAGCTTCCATTTCTTTCTGTTTCTGGGCAATCATTTTCTCAATATCTTCACTTGCGTAGCTGGCTTTTGTTTCAGCAACTTTCTTAAGAATTTCTTTTTGGGTATATTTTTCATCAGGGAAATCTTTGCTTCTCCCTACAAGATTCTCAGAAATCTTTTTATTTAAAGCTTTTGGTTTAAGGCCGTTGTCTTCATTATATTTCATTTGCTTGGCACGGCGGTATTCGGTTTCATCCAATGTAGCCTGCATCGATTTGGTGATTTTGTCTGCATACATGATCGCTTTTCCGTTTACATTCCTTGCGGCACGTCCTACGGTTTGTATCATTGATCTTCTGCTTCTGAGCATTCCCTCTTTATCTGCGTCAAGAATGGCTACTAATGAAACTTCTGGTAGATCCAGTCCTTCTCTTAATAGATTGACTCCAATTAATACATCAAAAAGTCCTAAACGAAGATCCTGCATGATCTGAATACGTTCCAGTGTTTCAACATCAGAGTGAATATATCGTGTTCTGATCCCGAATTTGGTAAAGTATTTCGTAAGTTCTTCAGCCATTTTCTTCGTTAAAGTGGTTACCAGTACTCTTTCATCAGCATCAGATCTTTTATGGATTTCTTCCATCAGATCATCAATCTGATTGATGGTAGGTCTTACTTCAATAATAGGGTCAAGAAGTCCTGTTGGACGGATAATCTGTTCTATATAAGCGCCTCCGGTTCTCTCAAGTTCATAATCTGCAGGAGTTGCAGAGACATATATTACCTGATTCTGAATGGCTTCAAATTCTTCAAATTTTAAAGGTCTGTTGTCCATAGCAGCCGGAAGTCTGAAACCATATTCCACTAATGCTTCTTTTCTGCTTCGGTCACCACCATACATGGCATGAACCTGTGGAACTGTAACGTGGCTCTCATCAATAACCATCAAAAAGTCTTTAGGGAAATAGTCAATCAGGCAGAAGGGTCTTGTTCCCGGAAGACGGCCATCCAGGTATCTCGAATAGTTCTCAATTCCTGAACAATAGCCCAGCTCTTTAATCATTTCAAGATCCAATTCGGTTCTTTCCTGAAGTCGCTTGGCTTCTAATGGTTTTCCTACAGCGCTAAAGAAATCAACCTGTTTTACCATATCATCCTGAATGTCTTTAATGGCACCGTTTAAGGTCTCCTTTGAAGTTACAAAAAGATTGGCAGGATAAATTTGTATCTGATCAAAATTGTCTTCTACATTCCCCGTCACAGGATCAAAGCTTTGGATTTTTTCAATTTCATCTCCAAAAAACTGAATTCTGATGGCATTATCAGTATAGGCAGGAAAAACATCAATTACATCTCCCTTCACCCGGAATGTACCTCTTTGGAATTCGTTTAATGTTCTGGCATAAAGTGCGTTTACTAATGAGTGAAGGAGTGCAGTTCTTGTTACCTTCTCACCAATCGCTATGGAAATTAAAGATTTATGAAATTCCGTAGGGTTTCCGATACCATAAATACATGAAACGGAGGCTACAATCAAAACGTCTCTTCTTCCTGAAAGAAGGCTGGCCGTAGCGGAAAGACGTAATTTTTCTACCTCTTCATTGATACTCAAATCTTTTTCAATGTAAGTTCCTGTTGTGGCAATATAGGCCTCTGGCTGGTAGTAATCATAGTAGCTGACAAAGTATTCCACCGCATTTTCCGGGAAGAATTCTTTAAATTCCATAAAGAGCTGTGCTGCCAGTGTTTTATTGTGTGCCAGGACTAATGTTGGACGTTGAACATTTTGTACAACATTTGCAACCGTAAAGGTTTTTCCGGAACCTGTTACCCCAAGAAGGGTCTGATATTTTTCACCGATCTCTATTCCTTCGGTAAGTTTTTCAATAGCTTGAGGCTGATCTCCTGTAGGTTTATATTCTGATTGAAGCTTAAAATCCATAGAAAAGAATGTATACAACAAAAATACAAAAGAAATTATTAGGCAGGATAATGTTTTGATGTTGAATATTTTGGTAATAAAAATTTCATTAATAATCTTATCGTTTTGATTTTTTGCTACAGTCTGAACAAGAAGAGGTGAAAAATAAAAAGCGCTAATTTCTAGCGCTTTTGTTATTATGGTCGTGTAAAAGTCATCGTTGCAGGAACCTTTAATATGGAAGCAATGGCCTTTCCATCTTTCATTGCGGGGATCCAAACTGTTTCATTACTGATTGTTGTAACTGTTTTCAGAAGTTCCCGGTTCAGGATTTCATTTTGTCCCGAAGTGGTTACCTGAGTTGTTTTTCCTTCCTCATTGATATGAATATAGGCGGTAGATGTTATAGGACCTTTATAGTCTTCTAAACTACTCACATCCACATTTCTGCTTATTTTGATTTTTAAATCTTTAGCTCCCCCAGGATATTGTGCTGGAAATTCGTTTGTGTTTTGTTGAGTATTGATGGCGGTATTTATGTCTTTACCTTCAGTCTTAGATGTTCTTGGAGTGATTGTGTCCGAAACTTTTTTTAATTCCTGGTTTTTGATGTCCGTGATCATTGAGTGGTTTTCCTGTTGAATCTTTTTCTCTTGAGTGTCTGTTGTTAAAGGGGATTGATACAACTTTGGGGTTTCCACTGTCCTTGGATTCGGAGAAGATATTTCTCCTGTTTTATTAGAAAGCGAAATATTGGCTGGATTACCTGCATAAGTTCTCTCAGAGAATAATGCTGCCGCTGCAATCAGTACTGTAATTCCGGTTGTTTTCTTTAACAGACTGAATTTTGATTTTTTTGTTTTCATCATAATAAATCTTTTTTTGGTATTATTAAAATTAAATGAATGGGTCAAAGGAGGATTTTGCTGATTAAGTATTTCTTCGAGAATAAGATTCTGATATTCTTTCATGTTACAATTACTTTTCATCACGGCTTCATCTGCCAGAAATTCATGATTCGTGATCATAGCTTTCTTATACAGGAAAAGAACAGGGTTGAACCAGGTGAAAATATTTAAGATATTCAGAGCCAATAAGTCCAGGCTGTGTTTTTGTTCAATATGAGTCTTTTCGTGAAGGAAAATTTTTGGATCTATCGTATCATTTTTCATATAGCTTTCCCCCATATAAATGGTGTTCCAAAAGCTGAAGGGCGAAAGGTTTTCTTTTGTTAATACAATATTATGATCTTGATAAGTAAGTTTTTCTCCAGATATTTTTTTGATTTTCAGAAGAGAAATAAGGCCTTTTAGCAAAAGAATAAGCGTGATGAAAATATAAATTCCCCATACTGCATTCATCCAGTTAAAACTTTCCTGTTCCTGCTGGATAAAGATCATTTGCTGGGCTGCTTCTTTAATGATTAGCTGAGGAGTAGGCTCAGTGTCCTGGCTTGGCAGGGTAATCGTAACAAACGGAATTGTATATGAAAGCAATAATGAGCCTAATAAATACACTCGATTGAATCTGTGCATTCTTTCTTTTTCCAAAAACAGATAATATATTGCAATGAAAATAGAGGAGCACAAAACTATTTTGAGAATGATGGCTGTCATATCTATTCTTTTATCTGTTCGTCAATAATATCACGAAGTTCTTTCAACTGTTTTTGGCTGAGTTTTGCATTGGAAGTAAAGAAAGAAGCAAACTGTGTCACAGAGCTGTTGAAAAAACGGTCAATCATGGAAGTCATTTCTTCCTTGAAATATTCTCCTTTTTCTACCTTTGGGTAGTATTCACGGGAATTTCCATACAATTTATAGCCTACCAGTTCTTTATTCTGCATTCTTTTAAGGAGGGTTGCAATGGTAGTGGGTGCGGGTTTGGGTTCCGGATAAGCATCCAGAATATCCTTCATGAAAACAGTTTTCTTTTCCCAAAGAATTTCCATAAGGCCTTTTTCAGAATCGGTTATTTTAATCTCTTTCATTCTACATGTTTGTAATTTGTTCTACAAATGTAGAATAAAAATTAATATAAACAAGTTTTATGGCATTATTTTTCCATTCATTTTATAAAAAATAATCATAATAATATGAAAATCAATCAATTTTATATCCCTGTATTAAGCCTTTTTCTTTTTTTATCCTCATGCAAGGAGGGCAATACCAATGCTCAGAAGACCGGAAACGCCGGTAGCGTGGAGACAGAGAGTCCCAATTCTGAATATAAACCGGCATTTAAAGGGCAGACAAGAATCAAGGCCGTGAAGACAGCAACCGCCTATACTGTAGAAATATTGAATAAAGATTTGGGAAGACCCTGGGGAATTATCAATTTGCCTGACGGGAGGTTTCTCATTACGGATAAAAAAGGTCATATGAATGTTGTTTCAACAGATGGAAAACAGGTGTCAAAAATTGAAGGCTTTCCAAAAGTGGATTCAAAAGGGCAGGGAGGAATGCTGGATGTAGCCCTTGATCCTGATTTTAAAACCAATGCTATTATTTACTTTAGTTTCTCTGAACCATTTGGAAAAGGAAACTTAACGTCTGTGGCGAAAGGGAAGTTATCTGCAGATCTCAAAAATATTTCAGAGGTGAAAGTTATTTTCCGTGCCGAACCTTCTTATGACGGAGATAAGCATTATGGAAGCCGTCTGGCTTTTGATAAAGATGGAAATCTATTTGTCAGTACCGGAGAAAGATCAGATAAAGTAACCCGCGTTTACGCTCAGAAAACAGATAATTATCTTGGAAAAATTCTAAAGATTACAAAAGAAGGCAAGCCCGCTCCGGGAAATCCTTTTATTGGGAAGCAAGGCTTTAAGCCTGAGATCTATGCCTATGGTATCCGTAATCCTCAAGGTATGGCAATTGATTCCAATGGAAATTTATGGGATGTGGAAATGGGACCGAGGGGAGGAGATGAGATTAATCTGATTCAACCGGGAAAAAATTATGGATGGGGAGATGTAACGTATGGGATTGAATATTCCGGAGACAAGGTAGGAAAGGGAATAACCCAAAGAGAAGGAACGGAACAACCGGTTTATTATTGGGATCCTGTAATTTCACCAAGTGGAATTACTTTTTACACGGGGAATATTGATGAATGGAAAGGAAATCTTATTATCGGATGTCTGAGTGGCGAGCATATCAACAGAATCGTAATGAAAGATAATAAAGTAGTAGGAGAAGAGCGTCTTCTTGCAGATCAGAAAGAACGTTTCCGTGATGTACTGAATGGAATGGACGGAAATCTCTATGCTGTAACAGACAGTGGTAAGCTTTATAAAATTTCAAAAAAATAAAATAAAAAACTCCTGAAGATTCTCAGGAGTTTTTTATTTTCAATTAAAATTTAAAGTTGACCCTGGCGAAAACCTGCCTTCCGGCAAATCCCATCTGTACAGGATCAAAAATACCTCCGGCTTCTGTATTTCCGCTAGATACATGAGAGGTCTGTAAAGTAGGATATCTGTTGAACAGATTTTTACTTCCTAAAGTCAGATTCAGGTTCTTACAGAATTCATATCCGAAAGAAAGATCGGTGGTAACTTTTGGATTATAGACCTGTTCTGAGTCATCATAGCCAATCAGGGTCACCTTATCAAACCTTACCATTTGCAGATTTACATTGAACTTATTAAGCTTGTAATTAAGGTTTAAGTTCACTTTTGTTTTGGGAGCAGAAGCAAGAATAAATGCTTTTTCTCTTGCACTAAGGTAAATGTCTTCTTTTCCTGCCAGCTGTTCTGAAGTATTTACTTTTGTGATTTCCATATCATTATAGTTTCCGGCTAAAGTAGCAGTCAGTTTTCCAGAACCAATATTTTCAGTATAACTTAAGATAAGGTCAACCCCTTTTGTTTTAGTATCAATAGCATTGGAAAAAAACTGTGCCTGGTCGATGAATGGATTCTCTGCCTGAACATCTGCCGGCAAGTCTGCTTGTGCAAAATATCCGGTCAAAACGATTCTGTCTTTTACACGAATATAGTAGCCATCTATTGTTGCTGTGAATTTCCCTGTATTGAAAGTAAATCCGGCACTTCCGTTCACAGAGGTTTCCTGTTTCAGTTGAGGGATTCCAAGGCTGCTTGCCAGTTTGCTGTCGTTAGATGCCAGCTGAATTGTAATCAATTGTCCTCCCTGGAAGTTGGTAAACTGTTGGCTATAGTATTTCTGAGCCAGAGAAGGCGCTCTGAAGCCCGTAGAAACAGACCCACGGAACGCAAACTGTGGCGTGATCGCGTATCTTGTAGCAAACTTACCATTCAAGGTACTTCCGAAATCATTATAATTTTCAAACCTTCCGGCAATACTTATCATCCAGTTTTTGGTAACATCCAATTCAGTATCTACATAAGCTGCGAAATTGTTTCTGCTCTTGCCAAAATCAATAGAATAGCCGGGAAATCCTTGTGATCCCCCTGGACGATAACGTAAAGGGTCAGAACCAGGAACTGTTACCCATAAATTTTGAGGAGTATCTTTTGTAACTACATTTCCATTGATATCATACATGGCATAGGAGGCTTCTTCTCCTTTGATGATGTCAAATTTTTCATATCTGAATTCTGATCCGAAAGCAACGTTAAGCCCTTCCAGTACTTTGAACTGTTTCACAGCATTAAACCCGGTGGTATTCTGCAGCAATGAATGTCCGCCTGCATTAAAGCTTGTAGGAGATTTAACTCCTAGAGTAGCATTGATTGTATTATCAATCTGGTAAGTAAATCTGTTGTTACCAAAAGCATTATAGAAATCTACATCCCAGTCTGCAACTTTGAATTTTAAGCCATTGTCAAACGTGAAATCTGTAATGCTGGTGTTTTCAATCGGGTTGAATCCATTAGGATAAACTTCAGGAATATTTCCGTCTGCATCAGGTGTTCTGGTCCAGGCATAAGCCTTAGTATTTCTATGTGAAAAGCCCTGACGGGAATAGAATTTCAGACCATCAGTTAAGGGTACCTCAATATTTCCAAAAAAGTAAATATTTTGCGCTTTTGCATCCCCGAAACGCTGTCTTGGTGATGTGTACATATCCGGATTAGCATTTCGAATCGCATAATCTTTATTGATAAACTCTACAGTAAAGTTTCCAAAACCTCCTTTTGAACCTATTTTAGTTCCTAAATTTCCACTGAAATCAAAAGTCGTTCCGTCTATTTTATGATCAGAGACCACATCATTGTTTCCGGGGCTTTTAAAAAGGTTCATTCCTGTGAATAGATTTCCTTCAAAACCTTTGTCTCTGTCATTCAAAATAACATTAATTACTCCTGCAATAGCATCCGAACCGTACTGAGCTGATGCTCCGTCACGTAGAACTTCCACTCTTTTTATCGCGCCAATCGGAATGGTATTCATATCATATCCGGTGTTTCCTCTTCCTTTGGTTCCGAAAAGATTAATCAGTGAAGACTGATGGTATCGTTTTCCATTTAAAAGAAGTAAAGTCTGATCAGGACCAAGACCTCTTAAAGTAGCCGGATCTACAGCATCAGCACCGTCAGATCCTGATTGTTTATTGGAGTTGAAAGATGGAGCGGAAAATTGCAAAAGCTGGTTGATTTCTACCTGTCCTGTGGACTGGCTTACCTGTTTAATGTCTATAATATCGATAGGAACGGGCGTATTGACTACGGTTCTTTTTTTGTTTCGGCTTCCGGTAATGGCTACTTCGTCAATCTTTGATTCTTTCAGAGTGTCTTTTATTTGCTGGGCATAGGAGAGAGTAGAAACTCCAAGGAAAATAATGCTGATATATTTTATTTTCATATTAATAATTTTAAGTGGTGATTCAATCAAAATTATCAATATTTATTTTTAAATCAACATTAAAATAAAATATTTAGTATGAATATCTTAATTTAATGTTGATTTGGACTAAATTCGGAAAAATAATAATCTATTATCTGAATTTAATTAAAAATTTTAATGTTAAAAGCTGGTAATGATTCTGTTAATTCCTTCTTCTAAAATTTCCTGTGAGGTGGAAAAGCAAATTCTGATATGACCTTCAGCGCCTTTTCCAAACCATCTTTCTGATCCGGGAACAATCGCTACTTTTCCGTGTTTTAAGACATGCTGGGCAAATTCATCACTGGACATTCCGTTTTCTATCTTTGGAAACAGTACAAAAGTTGCTTCAGGCAGATTCGGGGTTACAATTTCTGAACGGCTTAATAATCTAAAAGCTAAGTCTCTGTTGTTCTGTAAATGGGCTAGAAACTCTTTATACCAGGGTTTTGCCTTCTCCAGTGCGACACTTCCTGCAATCTGGGATAAAGTAGAAACACCTTCTATGGTGGAGTTGAAATTGGATTTCTCTGTGAAATCTTCAAGGATATCCTGATCATTGCACAGTACAGCTCCAATTCTCAATCCTGCTATTCCGAATGATTTTGAAAATCCATATACTGTAAAGCTCTTTTTCTTTGCCTTCTCAGATACTGAAGAATAGGTATGAAAACTTTTATTGTCATAAATAATATCACTCCAGATTTCATCACTCATGACCCAAAGATCATGGGCTGAAGCAATCTCTGCTACTTTAATCAATATTTCTTTAGAATAAACTTTTCCAAGGGGATTATGCGGATTGCATATGCTGATAAGCTTGGTTTTAGGACTGATTAAAGAAACCAGCTTTTCAAAATCAATTTCTCCCGTCACTGTATCCACAGGACATAATATTACTTTTCCTCCTGCTGTTTCTACTGATTTTTTGAAAAGAAAATCTACCGGATCCAGAATGATGGCTTCATCTCCGGGAGTAAGAACATACGAGGCAATCAGAAACATTCCCTGTGCAGCACTATTGACTGCCAGTACATTTTCAGGAGAGAAATTTCCGTGTTTTTCAGCATTAAAATGATCTGCAACACTTTTTTTGAATTCCGGAAGTCCCGAAAAAGGGCCGTAACTTAAATAGCCGTCTTTCAGGTATTCAATAATTCCCTGTTCTATTTCAGGAGCTGTTCTGAAGTCGGGATCTGCAGCTGTAAGAGGGATAATTCCGTCTTCCAGGGTTGCCCATCTTCCGTTGTAAGCCTTTCTTTTTAGCGCTTCAAAGTTGATATCGTTATTGGTGAACATATTTATTTATAAGATATGGGTAAAATATTTTCTGTTTGTTGGTTGAGAGGGAGTAAAAACTGATTGAGTAATATCCTCCCATTGCTGATGTGAACCTCGATTTCAGGTTTTCTCTCAGACTCATATTTACTGAAAGCATACTCTACAGAATTTTCTTCAACTAAATATTTCGTTAGTAAAAAAGAATCTTTCAAAGCAGAAGTAACGCCCTGGCTTGTAAATGGAATCAGCGGATGTGCTGCATCACCGATAAATACGGTGTTTTCTTTGTAAAATGGATTGAGTTCTTCCAGTTCATAAACATTCCATAAATGTACATTTTTATAGTCTGATTTTCGTATGATTTCCGGAACTATAGGATGCCAGTTTTCAAAAACTTCAAGCATATATTTTCTTAGATTCTCTGCAGAACACTCATTGATTGTGTATTTTTGGTTATCAAACTGTGAATACCAAAGAATCGTATCATCAGAAAGCTTAAGAATCCCGAATGTCAGACCGCCTTCTTCATGATGAAATTTCATAAAGTCATTTTCAATAGAATCTGCAATCTCTTTATTCTGAATGATATTGACAACTTCACTTTCTCTTACCATTCTCATTATTTCATCTTTAAAAAGATTCTTCCTGATGCGGCTTCTGGATCCGTCAGAAATAACAATAATGTCTGCATCAACATTGGTTCCGTCAGAAAACTTAAGACTGTCACTTTGCTGATCATCGTAGAATATGGTTTCTTCGTATGATATCTTTTCTTGAGAAATGTTTTGGGCTAACAGATTAATCAATGCGTGTCTCGAAATTGCAAAAACATTATCCAGATCTTTTTCTGCCAGAAATTTTCCGGTGTGAGAATACTGTACATATTTTTTTAGGAAATTTCCATTTTTGAGAAGAAGATCAGGAGTGATGATTTGATAAAGATAGTCCATCCCTTCCTTGGGGATGAGAAAGCCGTGACCAGCCAGATCTTTCCTTTTTCTTCTTTCATAAATGTGATAATCAATCTTGTATTTTTCTAAGTAATTCGCCATGCTTAAGCCGGAAATACCGGCGCCCACGACAGCAATTTTCTTCATTTGCGGAATAATGTATTTTTCAGGTTGGTTTTTTAAGTATTTTTTATCTCCTTTAGATAAATACAAAATTAAAATTAAAAACCTTCACTATCTCAAAAAATGAGTCAATTTGATTTTTGTTTTATAAAAAATAAAATGAAAAGCATAACGTATTATTTGCAATAAAAAAATATGATTGATTTATTTTTATTTATAATATCTAAATGATTGTGAGATTGTTATGTGGGTAATGATAGCGACAACAAAAACGGGTAAACTTCTTCCTGTTTGATGAATTCTTGAATAGTAATGCATAAAAAAACCGGAAAAAATTTCCGGTTCTATCATTAAGCTTTTTCAAGCTGAACAGTAAAATGTCTTAAGATTTCCGGTTCCCAGGTGATCTTGTATCCTTTTGCTATTTCTTCACGTCTTTCGTATACGTTTTTGATAGCAGCAGCAATATAATCCATATGGTTGTTGGTATACGTTCTTCTAGGAATTGCCAGACGTACCAATTCTAACTTCGGATAGCGGTTTTCTCTTGTTGCAGGATCTCTGTCGGCTAACAAAGTTCCGATTTCCACAGTTCTGATCCCTGCTTCCTTATAAATTTCAAGTCCTAAGGTCTGTGCCGGATATTCTTCACGGGAAACTTTCGGAAGGAAATTTAAAGAATCAATGAATACAGCATGTCCTCCAATAGGTTTCTGAACAGGGATTCCATATTCTATTAATTTATTCCCCAGATATTCCACCTGAGAAATTCTGCTTTCAAGGTAAGCAAATTCAGTAGCTTCATCAAGACCTACTGCCAATGCTGCCATATCTCTTCCGGCCATTCCTCCATAAGTAATAAACCCTTCGTAGATAATGGTAAAATTGGATGCTTTTCTGAAAACTTCTTCATTATTCAATGCAATGAAACCTCCTATATTGACTAAGCCGTCTTTTTTAGAGCTCATTGTCATCCCGTCTCCATAAGAGAAAATCTCTTTACAGATCTCCTTAATACTTCTGTTTTCCTGTCCTGCTTCTCTTTTTTTGATGAAATAAGCATTCTCTGCAAATCTTGCTGAATCAAAGAATACAGGGATTCCATATTGGTCAGAAAGAGCTTTCACTGCTTTCATGTTTTCCAAAGAAACAGGCTGTCCTCCAGAAGAGTTACAGGTAATTGTAATTAAACAGAAAGGAATGTTTTCTTTAGGATGGCTTTTATAAACTTCTTCCAGTTTTTCAAGATTGATATTTCCTTTGAAAGGGTGAAGGTCATTAATATCAAAAGCTTCATCAATTGTACAGTCGATGGCATGAGCTTTTCTGATTTCGATATGTCCTTTTGTCGTATCAAAATGAGAGTTTCCGGGAACTACATCCCCTTCTTTTACCAATACTGAAAAAAGAACATTTTCTGCTGCTCTTCCCTGGTGTGTTGGCAATAAATATTTGAATCCTGTGATACTTTCAACGGTTTGCTGTAATTGTTCGAAAGAACGGGATCCTGCATAGCTTTCATCTCCTGTCATCAAAGCTGACCATTGTCTGTCAGACATTGCTCCGGTTCCGGAATCAGTAAGCAGGTCAATGTAAACATGTGAAGATCTTAAATTGAAAAGATTGTAATTCGCTTCTTTAAGCCATTGCTCTCTTTCTTCTCTTGTAGATTGGTAGATTTCCTCCACCATTTTAATGCGGAAAGGTTCCGCGTACGGTAAATTCATGAGTTAAATATGTTTTAAATTGTTTGTAAAGAAAATGTGCTTGAAAATAATTTTTCAAATTTCATCAATGTATAAATAAGGCGGAAAAAGAAATTATTCCGGAGCCTTAAATATATTTTCATCAGAATGGAATCCGGCTACACCGCCACTCACTGCGAACTTCATGGCAGAAGCCGCTGTCATTCCCACTACAGGTTTGATGTTTTTTTCTTCAGTAACAATTACCCAGCCCGAGATGGCGTACGAGTGGGGAAGATATACCGCAACGTAATTATGCTTGTCAACGTCCGACATTTCTTTTTGGGTTAAAAAGCCGATTCTCCAGATTTCCGGATTCTCATTGGTTTTTACCCATACAGGATCGTTGAATTTTTTCTTATCGCCCACGAATGAAGACATCACGTCTTTCGTAGGAGTATAGATATGTTTTACTCCCGGAGTTTTCTCCAGTAAGCTGTCCATCGTATCGAAAAAGAATCTTCCGACAACGAATTTATTTCCTAAATATCCTAAAATAGCCGTAAACAGAATGATGGATACAAATACGAGCCCCGGAATCTGCTTGGCCAAAGAAGGAACAAGGTTGTCAATCGCACTTACGATATACCAGATGACAAAAATGGTAAGCCCGATAGGACCAATGATCACGAGCCCCTGGAAAAAATTTTTCAGGAATAGATTGGCGATATTTTCAAAGCTTGGCTTCTTCAATGGATACTCTTTACTATTTTTATTTTAACCGTGGATGGTTTCTTTGTTTCCGTAGGATTTAATAATATTGGCCTCATATTCCAGCCATTCTTCCCAACGTTTGTTTACTTTTTCAGGATCTCCAAGCTGTCTTGCAAACCTTATGAAAGTTGTATAATGATTGGCTTCAGAAATCATCAGTTCTTTGTAGAAAACCTTAAGCTCTTCGTCTTTGATGTTTTCGGTAAGAACCTTAAATCTTTCGCAGCTTCTGGCTTCAATCATAGCTGCAAAAAGCATTTTATCTACGATGAGGTCTTCTCTGGTTCCCTGCACAATAAATTTTGCCAGTTCATTGACATAATCATCTTTTCTGGCTCTTCCAAAAGTAAAACCTCTTTTCTTAATGATTTCATGCACCTGATTAAAATGATCTAATTCTTCCTGTGCAATGGCAAGAAGTTCGGTCACAATCTCAGGATATTCCGGAAGCATTGTAATCAGCCCTATGGCATTGGTGGCTGCTTTTTGCTCACACCAGGCATGATCCGTTAAAATTTCTCCAATGTTTCCTTCTGCAATATTTGCCCACCTTGGATCGGTAGGTAGTTTCAACTTAAACATGTTGTAAAATTTTTGTAAATTTAAACAAATTGAGGTAAGGAATGTGACTTTATTTCAATTTGATCATTAAAGTCTTAAGATGCGGTCTTTCTTCTTAAGAATTCCAGAATATTCCAACCTGATGTATCTACTTTTTTCAATCCTGCCGAAATAATGAAGGCCAAAACGATATTAATACCATAAATAATGATCATCAAAAGCCACCACGGCATGTTTTCTTTTAATGGAACTACCAGGAAATAAACCAGAGAAGAACTGATTCCCTGTGCAAAGTAGAAGAAAATGGCATTCTTCCCGATATAGGTGATGAAGTTTTCTTTTGTAATCTTCAGTCGGTTATAAAGGACAAATAAAGTTACCAGAGAGAATAATGCCCAGATGATATAAGGGATTTTTGGAGGAAACTTATTCTTATTGATTTTATAGAAGATATCACCTCCATAGTACCAGAACATCCCTATAAGTGCTGCACCCACAAGTGCATATAATACAGGAATTGCTTTGGCTGGAATCTTTTTTCCACGCATGGTGTGGCCAATTAAAAAGACAGCAAGATAGAAAGCAACATATCCCACCTGTCCCGCTGGATAATATTCCGGAAAGATGTTGAATAGCAGTGTTAAACCTATACAAAGTCCGATGAACCAATGGATATGTTTTGGGAAAAATCTTAAAATTAATACCCCGAAAACGGTGAGGATATAATATACTTTTAGATACCAGAAGCTTCCCATTACCACAGGGAAGGTATCGGCGTTGGTGTACTGATGAAGATACCAATTTCCAAGATTTTCCCATTGGGGATAGACTGAAATACTGGTTGTTGAATATTTGGAACCAAAGGTGGAGTAAAAACTCTGGAGCCATTCCATAGAAAAGAAACTCAATCCAAATACTTTAAAGAAGTAATCTAAAAAGAAAAGGAAGGTTACAAAAATCATATAAGTGATCTGCAGTTTCAGAAGACGGTATAATGTTTTTTCAATATTTGCTCCCGAAGTAATACCGCTCAACGCATAAAAAAGTGCGACATCAAAGACCAGAGAAAACACTCTTACTTCTGCGGGAATATAAAACTGCCCAGACCAGAAAGCGGTATGGATAAATATGATGGAAAGTGTGGCCAGTCCTTTGGCGAAATCAATGTAGAGATCTCTGTTCATCGTAGTTGCTTGGATATTCTTTTTATTTTTCAAAAATACAAACAAATTGATTTTATAAATAGAGAAAAAAAATGTTAAAATAAAAAGGGGCGGAACATACTGTCCGCCTCCTTTCTTAAATATGCTAAAAATGAATGTTCTCGTTTATTGAAGATGTTTAAATTCTTCCGCAGAAATTTCTCCTGACTGAATTTTTCTAAGTTCATCAATATATTGACTCATATACGCGTCAATTTCAGGATTTACGGTATTCTTAGCCATCTTATAAGTTCCGTTTAATACTCCCTGATAATAATAGAAGAAGTTATAATCGAAATTTGAAGCATTAAGATCATACTGTCCTAAAAGGAATCCTAAACGAACTGCTGATCTTCTTTGTGCAGGTGTTCCGTGATGGTTAACACTCGTTGTCTGATAGTCCCCAATGCTTTGAGCAAATTCATAGGCTGCTGCAATTTCCGGGAAACTGGTTTTGTTGTACCCGTTAGGTCTTCTCAGATAATATCCTGCAAAGCCATCCGCTTCAAGTTCGTTCGGTCTGTATGTTGATTCTGATACAGAAGGCAGATTGAAGATGTACTGCAGCTGATGCCCATATTCGTGAGCAAGAATCATTGCGTTTACAATATCACCTCCTTTTGATTTTGCATCATAATAGATTGCATATCCATAATAGATCTTTCCTGTGGAGTAGGAAATCGCATTATAGGTTGAATTGAAATTGGATGGATCGTTTACAAAACGCAGCGTAGGATTGCTTCTTCCCCACATGCTTGCAATTTTAGTCATCTGACCGTTCATAAAATTGGTGTCTGTGGTGTTTTGAAGCCCAGTCAGTAAAACTGAATTGGAGCTCCAGTTGTTGTCAACATAAGAACACCCTTTTTCAGTAGTTCCTGGCTGATCAATTTTTGCACTCTGTGCTTCTTGTTGAGGTTGAACATTGTTGTCCATTTGGTCATCACTACATGCTGTTAATGAAGTTACAGCAATGGCACCTGCTAGTAAGCAGAGATTAAAGTTTCTTTTCATATATAAATTCAATTTGGTAAAACGAAGGTATGAAATTATCTCTTAAGTGTGAGTACATTATTTAAAAAAATTATTCAAAACATAGTGAATAGGATTTTAATTAAAAAAACATTGCTTTGATTGTAAGCTAATTAGAAATTTATATGTATATTTGCACCTCGAAATAACTAAAAATTTATAAACAATGTTTGCAATTGTAGAAATAGCAGGGCTTCAATACAAAGTTGAGCAAGACCAGAAGTTGTTTGTAAACCGTTTAAAAGGAGATAAAGGAGGAAAAGTTTCTTTCGATAAAGTTCTTCTTACTGTAAACGGTGCAATCACTGTAGGCGCCCCAGCTGTAAACGGAATCACTGTAGAAGCAGAGATCCTTGACCACGTAAAAGCTGATAAAGTAATCGTTTTCAAAAAGAAAAGAAGAAAAGGTTACAAAGTGAAAAACGGTCACAGACAATCTTTAACTCAAATCGTAATCACTGGGATTACAGGATTTGAAGGTGGAGCTAAAAAAGCTGCTGCTAAAAAAGAAACTGTGAAAGGTGAAGTTCTTTCTGACAACGCAACTGTTAACTTTGGTGAAGATCACGAGTTGAACTATCACTTAAAGAAAAACAACTTGTCTCAGTCTAAAGAGAACAGAGAAACTTTAATTACTTTAGGTAAAGCAGTTAAAGTTGAATTAGAAAAGAATATTCTTACTCATGAAGAAGTAGATGCTGCTATCATTAAGAATATCGATCAATTTAAAGCACTTAATAAATAATCCAGTAATAAAATGGCACACAAGAAAGGAGTCGGTAGTTCCAAGAACGGTAGAGAGTCTCACTCTAAAAGATTAGGTGTGAAGATTTTCGGAGGACAAGAAGCTATTGCCGGAAATATTATTGTTAGACAAAGAGGTACTCAACACCACCCAGGTGATAACGTGGGAATCGGTAAAGATCACACTTTGTTTGCATTAGTAGATGGTAAAGTAGTTTTCAGAAAGAAAGCAAACAACAGATCTTTCGTATCTGTAGAACCAAACGCATAATTTTTAAGCGTTTTATAAAAATTAAAACCTCAGTTTTTACTGAGGTTTTTTTATTTACAGGTTTTAAAGTATTCATTTATTCGTGAAATATTTTATATTTGTTAACTGTCCAGTTTTGAGTCAGTTGCGAAAGCCGAAAAGCATAAAGAGTAGGCCAATAATAAAACAAAATATCCATGAAAAATGTAAGAAAATTAACCAGAACGAATTTAAAAGGAGTAACCGGAGGTGTGGCAGCAGTATGTCCTTCCATGTTTCAGTCCTGTGACGAATGGTGCAGATGGTCTCCGTGGCAGAAATCACACTGTATGCTTTCTCAGCCATGTACAGAATGTTTCGAATAAGATATACAAGTACAGACTTTATTATTCTTGAAAATAACAAGAGAGCTGAACCTTTAATAGTGTTCGGCTTTTTTTTAAACTATTAAAAAACGTTAAATAATATCTCGTGGTTGTGAAATATTGATATATTTGTCCGTAATCAAATAAAAAAGTCATTGCGGAAGCCGAAAAGCAGAGAGAGTAGGCAACAAATAAAACTAAACAATCATGAAAAATTTAAGAAAATTAACCAAGAAGAATCTGAAAGAAATCAACGGAGGAGCGGGTGCAGTATGGTGTCCACCAAAACCAATTACTTCATGTGGTACGTGGTGCGGACTGACGAAGGAGCAGAAAATGCGTTGTCTGCTTGACGTGGAAGAACCTTGTGAGTGTTTTTAAACATCACTGACTTTATATAAAGTTTAAAAAATAAAATCCGGCGGCTTCAAAGAAGCCGCCGGATTTGTTTTATCTTATTTTCAATTTAGAATCCTACCTGGAAACCCGCTTTAACACCGAATTTTGAGATATCCGGTCTGTCAAGGTAATTACCTCTCCAGTTGAAATCAACTCTGAAGATTCTAAGGTTTCCGATTCCTATATTTTCAATCCCGAATCCGTATTCATAATAAATATGTTCGCTGGGCGCTGAATATCTGAAGCCTTCCACATTGATTGCCTTGGCCGCATCACTTAATGTTCCATACGCTCCTCTGATGAAGGCAACCTCTCTAAGTTTCAGTTTTTTAATCAGCGGAATATAAGAAAGTATCTTACCGTTAAAATGGTGCTCCAGCTGAAGGGTGGTATAGGCATCAGCCACAAATTCATAATAGTTAAGCTGAGAGAATGTATTGGGTACCAAACCATAGGAAAGGTTGGCAGGAATGATATTCTGTAGTGCCAAAGGAACTGTATTAAAGTTCTTTCCGGCCTCAAAATTCACCACTAGTTTTCCCACACTTCCAATCAGGAAAGGTTTATAAAGCATAAACTGCAACTTGTCATAGTTGAAATCTGCATTAAATAACCCTTCAATACCTCTTGTATATCTTAAAACAATAGTTGGAGCTAAGTTTCTGGCCTGGTAACGGTCAATTCCGGTTTGTGAGAATTTTGCCCCGGGTTTTGCAATTAAACTGATGGTAACATGAGAGTCATTCACTGTTTGTCTCAGCTGGCCATCTTTATAATACATCAGATTGAATTTCTCCGGAATAGCAGACTTAATACTCTGCATTACTCCGTCTATTCGGATCTGGAAGTTTTTCCAGGGTTCAATAGCAGCAAAGACACTTGTTTTGTTTACAGAGCTTAAAGAAATGTTTTCTCCTCTTGCAAAAAAGGTACTGGAAGATGAAGATTGTGGGGTAACCCCATCACCGGAGGTAAGCTGTCCTCCAAGCTGAACAATATCTCTGCTGGTTCCTGCTCCAATCATAAAACGGTTAAGCTTATTGAACATATATCTTGCCTCAACCCCATATTTGAACTGTTGATCTTTGAATCCGTAGGCTGTATAAAACTGAGCTCTCCAGGTATCATTCAATCCAAAATAGGTTCTTGCTCCTAATCTTATTCTGTCTCCTTCTACCTCATTTCTTCCGTAAATTGAAAATATAGGACCAATATCTATTCCTTTAAATGCATTATAATATCTTGAACCAAGCGTTTCAAACAGTTTTACCATCCTGTTGAATTTAGGAGTCTGCTGAAGCTGATCAAGCATGTTGTATACTCCCTGCTCTGCTTTAGATAAAGTATCAGGTCTGGCTTTAGTCCAGTAGGCTTCATCTTTATTGGTAAACTTGTCTTCGTATTCTTCTTCGGTGCGTTTGAATACTTTAGGATCAAGAGGTTTGTTGAATTGATAATCGGAATAATCTACCGATCTTTTGGCTATGATGCTTTTCGCTCCTTTCTTTTTTGAAAAAGGACTCATTTCAAATTCCGTAACCAGTTTTTTAGGAAGAAATGTAGCGTCATCAGGGTTGTCATATTCCACCTGAGTATACACACTGTTGACAAAGTTGACATTGATTTTCTGTGTTGATTTCAATGTTGCTCCTAAAACAGCATAGGTATCTGTATCAATATAAAGATTTCCCTGGAATGCAAGGATGTCTTTTCTTTTAGGCTGGTATCTTATCTGGAAGGCTTTTTCCCCACGAATAGTAATGGTGTCCATCAGACTATAGTCATAGGTGCTGAAGCCATCCGTTCCCACAGGGCTTTGGAAACCAATATCGAAATAATTTAAAGTATTGTCGTAGATATTGATATCACGATATAAGTTTTTAGCAGAAACCGTAATCACCTGATTGTCCTGAAAACCTGAGGTCTTTTGAGCAACTAATGTTCTTTTGCTGTCCTTATCAGGTCTGTTTTTACCAAAATTCTCATAAACGGCTTCATTTAGGAAAATAGGGAGGCCTAATCTTCCACTAGCTGTGGAATCTGCATAGTCAAAAATAAAATCCAGTTTGTTGAAAATCTTTTTCTTCATGAACGCACTGTCAAGATTGTTAAGATCAAACTGTGTTTTTTCGTACTCCTTATACGAATAGGTATCGAATTTCTCCAGTCCGTTATTTCTTTTTTGAGCCCAGACTTTCTGCATAATCGCATAAGCCGGGTTTTCTTTCTTGTTCTTATATTTTGTTTTACCACTTTGAAGAACAATCTCTTGAATATCACTTACTTTAGCCTGTGAAAGCTGTACGAAAATATTTTCAGCATTTTCGGGAGTGATATCAAGGGTTTCTGTAGTATAATTTTTTCTGGAAAATCTTAACTGATGAATGATGCTGTCTGACTGAACGATGAAACTACCTGAAGTTGTCGTCAGGGAAGGAGTCTTATCATTGTTGATAAAAATATCAACTTTATTCAGTTCTTTATTGTTCTTTTCGTCAACCACCTTACCGCTGGCCCTGTTTTGAGCGCATACGGAACTGGAGAGAATCAGAAAAAAAAATAAAAGATAGTGTTTTTGGGAGTTATTGTTTAACATCATTCGTTTCTTCAGGCAATTATCATAAACAAAAAGCATGCAGTTTATTAAAAAAATAGGTGAAAAAGTAAAATATTTTTATTCTATAATATAAAACGACAAATGTAGCGAAAATTATATATGCGTTTGTGAAAATTAAAAAGGAAATTTTAATGCTTAAAGGATAAGAATCAGAGGATTAATAGCAAGTAAAAAGTCTTTCCCTATAGGAGTGAGTCCAATTCTTTTTCTGTATGATTAATAAATAAAAAAAGACCTACATTTCTGTAAGTCTTTTGCTCCTCCTGCTGGGCTCGAACCAGCGACCCTCTGATTAACAGTCAGATGCTCTAACCAACTGAGCTAAGGAGGAATTTCCCTTGTTTTAGGTGCTGCAAATATAATATGAATATCCGTACCAAGCAAGTTTTATCCCTTATTCTTACTAGTTTTTAACTAAATGTATTGAAATTCAATAAGAAATATTTTCAGAAAATTTCAGGTAAAGCTAGATGTCTTCAAATAAATGTTGAAAATAACGTTCTGGTGATTCCAAAAAATTCTTTGTGAGCTGATAATGCTCTGTTTCTTTATAGTGTATTTTTTGAATTTTATCATCAAGCAGATAAATTTCTGCAGTCGGATAACTCATTAAGATCGGAGAATGGCTTGAAATTATAAACTGAGCCTTCCCTGTTTTTTCTAATTTGTGAATAATAGAGAGTAAGGAAAGTTGCCTTTGTGGTGATAAAGCAGCTTCCGGTTCATCAAGAAGATAAATTCCGTGTTGAAAATGGTTATGGAATAATGATAGAAATGCTTCACCATGGGACTGTTGGTGTAAAGATTTCCCTCCATAGGCTTCCAGAACTCTTTGATCCTCTTCAGCAACTTCGTCAATATAGGTCGCAAAGTTGAAAAAACTTTCAGCCCTCATGAAAAAACCTTGAGAAGTTTTATGACGCCAGGAAAGAGTAAGATATTCCGACAGCATCGATTCTGTTTTATGAAAGTTGTAATTATGATTGCGATTTCCTCCGGCAACATTGAAATTACACTTGTCTGCAATGGCTTCAAGCAGCGTGGATTTTCCAATTCCATTTTCGCCAACAAAAAAGGTAACATTACTTTTTAGTCTAATATCTAAGCCCTCGCGCAAAAAAGGCAGGGTGAAAGGGAAGTCTTGTGGATGATTATCTTTTAAATAAATCCTGGATAAATAAGGCATTTTGCTTGATAAAAATTATTACCATTATCAAGCAAAATATGTGCAAAAAACAAGAACTAATCCTTATTTCTTCAAATCCTTAAGTATTTCCTGAACAGCTCTTTCCAGCTGGGGATCGTTATCCTGAAGACGGTCCATAAAGGTGTTTTTAATGTAAATGTCAGGTTTTACTCCTGTTTTTTCAAGATTTTGTCCGTCCAGCGTATAAGTACCCCACGAAGGCAATCTATAAGAAGAACCGTCTACAAGGCCTTTTGCTGAAGTGAAAATAATCCAGCGATATGTATCCTGGCCAATGATTTTGCCCAGTTTCAATGCTTTAAATCCGGCTGCAGTCATTTCTGCGTCACTTAAGGAGGCTTCATTAATCAAAAGGACAATTGGTTTTCCGGAAGGGGCAAAATTAGGTTGTGTGGTTATTTTTCCTTCACGGTATTTCCATTGCAGATAAGGTTTTTGAGAAAGGAAATTCAATACTTTGTCATGAACATTTCCTCCCGTATTATAACGAAGGTCAAGAATAACAGCATCTTTTCTGTTTTCCTGCTCTACCATATCCAAAAGAAAACGGTCCAGCTCATCAGTAGACATGTTTTTCATGCATGAATAAGCGATTCTGTTGTTGCTAAGCTTATCAACACGCTGGTGATTGTTGTAGATCCACTCATCGTAAAGCAATCCTTTTAATTCTCCATTAGAAATCGGATGCACTTTGGCGGTTACATTTTTACCATCACGGTTGAACGTGAGTACAAGCTCATCCTGTTTTTTAGGGCTTGTAAAATACGTTTCGATATTTTCGTTTGGATCAATTTTTTTTCCGTTTACAGAAATCAACTGGTCGCCAGGTTTAATATCAACTCCTGAACGGTAAGCCGGAGATTTTCTTAAAATGCTTTCTACGGTGTAAGGCTGGTCTTTTTTGAAGGTAATTCCTGTTTCGTTGGTGAAATAGCTCAGGAACATGGTCTCTTCTTTCCCTGTAGAAGAAAATCCTGTGTGTGAAGAATTAAGCTCACCTAAAAGATCATTTAGTAAAATTCGCAGATCATTTCTGTTATGCACATAGGGCAGATATTTGGCGTACTGTTCTTTTTTTGCTTTCCAGTCAATGCCATGGAACTTTTCATCATAGAAGTTTTCTTCTACGCCAGTCCAGGCTTCAGCATACATCTGGGTGAATTCTGATGCCAGATCCTTGTCAAAACTATATTGAATGTTTATTTTCTCAGGTTTTAAGGCGGCAACCGTTGTTTTATAAATATTACCTTCTACCAGGGCGAAGAGGTTTTTCTCATTTTTAGTAAGGTAGTATGCTGCTTTATCGAAAACTTTTTCTGATTTGGCAGGTTCAAAATCTGTGAAAACTTTTTTGAACAGTTGTCTTTTTCCATTATCCTGATTAGAATTGAAAAGGAGGATTTCTTTCTTGTCATCAGCAAAAACGGCAGGGTCGTCCTGATAGCCATATCGGTCCGTAACCAGCTCGATTCTGTCCAGTGTATCTTCAGGATTTACTTTCAGTTCTTTGATAATCGGTTCTTTTTCTTCTTTTTTCTCTTTTTCCTTATCGTCGTCTTTTTTATCCTTCTTGTCTTTATCTTTTGCTTTGTCTGAAGATTTTGTTTCCTTCTTTTCTTCAGTAAAAAGATTATCGAATTTTTCAGATTTAAAAGGTTCGTCAAACCAGTCCAGCGCCATGCGGTAAATATTAGACTTCTGCATGCCTAAAGGATAAGACGGATTGGTTCTGTCGCTGGCGAAATAAATATACTTCCCATTCGGTGACCATACAGGATCTTCCTCTGAAACACCTGTGTTGGTAAGGTTCAGCGTCTGTGCTTTTTTAATATTGTAGATGAAAATATCAAGTTCAAAGTTTCTCTTCGCTGAAAACAATACATATTCATCGTTAGGAGAAAAAGAAGGTCTGGAGTTTTGGAAAGCCCATATTTCATCCTTCACAATGGTTGTAGATTTGAAGCTTTTTAAATCCAACAATCTTACTTCATCACGACCGCTTAAATAAACTGCTTTTGAAAGGTCGTTATTCAGGGTGATATTGCGGTTGTTGCGCAAATCTTCCGTTAATTGCTTTGGTTGACCTTTCCCGTCTGCAGGAATCGTAAACCAGTTTTGATAGCCGTTATACGTTTGATTGTAAAGAAGCGTTCTGTTGTCTTTCAGCCATTTTACTTCCATTGCCCGTTCTTTCCCATCAGAAACCTGCTGGGCAAATTTTCCTTCAATATCTGAAACGAATATAATCCCACGGCTTATGAATGCCATTTTTTTACCATCGGGTGATACATCATAATAAGAAATATTATTTTCAACATTGAAATTCTGGGCTTTTTCCAGTGTTTTGTTGGCATTCAGACTGATGGTAAGAGGTGCGGTGTTTTTTGAGGCTGCATCATAAGTGAAAAGCTGATAATCCTTTTCAAAAATAACTTTAGATCCATCCGCTGAAACATAAGGTTTTTTAATAGAAGTATCAAATTGGGTTAAAGCAGTCTTTTTACCATTTTCAAGTTTGTAAAGGTTGTATTCCCCGTTGTTCTCATCAGAAATAAAGTAAATAATACCATTTTTATCTACACTTGGGTTGAAGTCCTTTCCTTCGTAATGGGTGTATTGTTTGAAAGAATTGCTTTTTGGGTTGTATCCAAGGATGTCAGGATTGTTTTCTCCTTTATAGCGCTTTCTCTGTACCTGATGAGCGCTTTCCGAAGAACTCGTGAAAAGATATTCTCCCGAAGGGGTTTCTACAAGCCCGTTGGTATTGTTAAAATAATTATTGAACAGTTTTTGTGGTGTTTTCCCTTCAATGGTTGTTTTAAAACTGCCGAAGTTATTATTTCTGCTGGACGTAAAATAAATGGTTTTACTGTCCCATGCCCAGCTTTCCATTTCGTCTCTTCCGGTATGAAAGGTTAGCTGTTTGATCGTTCCTCCTCCTGCAGGCATTATATACACATCATAATTTCCATATTGGTTGGAACTGAAGGCAAGCCATTTTCCATCCGGAGAAAGACGGGGATTGATCTCTTCTCCGTCCAGTGCCGTAATTCTTGAAGCATTTCCGCCATTGGAATCTGATTTCCAGATGTCACCATCGTAAGCGAAATAGGCTGTTTTTCCATCAGGACTTAATGAGGGACTTGATAAAAAATATGACTTTTCCTGCGCTGAAATTCCTATAATAGAAAATGCTGTTAGTAACGAAATAATAGTTTTCTTCATGGTACATTGAGGTATTTATGCAATACTATATGTTGGTTTTATTATTCTTTGTTTTTATAGAGGGATATTTTACTCTATAAAAGAATAGTCGGATTATTGACGAAATAGTTACAGGTAAAATGCCTGAAGAGGTGGGTATTATTTAGTGAAACAGATCGATATTTCATGAAAACTTAAGATAAGTTGCAAATATCATTCAACGATCTTAATGATTAAGTGTGTTAAGAAAGTGACTTAGCTGCTGATGAAAGGATATAAATATGCTTAGAAATTATCAGTGAAGTTGATTGGGTTCTCACAATTTGCTCCTGATCTGTCTTTTTTAGATCATAGCTGTACTATTGTTCAGATTAAAGCACAAAAAAAGACTTACATTTCTGTAAGTCTTTTTGCTCCTCCTGCTGGGCTCGAACCAGCGACCCTCTGATTAACAGTCAGATGCTCTAACCAACTGAGCTAAGGAGGAATGTCCTTTGTTTTAAGTGGTGCAAATATAGGACGAATATTTATACCCTACAAATATTTTTAAGAAAAATTTTAAAAAAATTATAATTTCCCTGTGAATACCTTGAAGATGTCGCTTCCGAAGATGAGTAACATTAAGCCTAACAGGAAGATAACTCCAATCATCTGAGCATTCTCTAAAACTTTCTGTGGAACCGGTTTTCCTACAATAATTTCATATAAAGTAAATAAAACGTGTCCACCATCAAGTCCCGGAATAGGAATAAGGTTCAGGAATGCCAACCATACAGAGAACATCGCTGTAAAACTCCAGAAAGCAACCCAGTTGATTTTAAAGCTTCCGTCAGCATCTTTATCCACAGGCATATTCTTTACAATAGCAATAGGACCTCCTACATTTTTATACCCCTGAACTTTAGAGTTGAACATAATTTTGAACTGCTTAACCTGAGTGGTCAACGCCTCGATAGTTCTTGTAAATCCTCTTGGAATAGATTCTCCAAAAGAATATTGTTTATTGGTTACGATTTCTTTTGCAATGCTTTTTGTATCAATAGCTATTCCTAATTTTCCGTTTTTATCAACAGAAACTGAAGGTAAGGTTTGTACAGCTCCGTTTCTTTCAACGTCTACAGTAATTGTTTTTCCTTTATTCTCAGCTAAAAGAGCGCTTACTTCATCAAAGAATGCTGCTTTCTTACCGTTGATTCCTACAATTTTATCACCTTTCGCAAGACCAGAGGCCTGAGAAGAAGGAGTTGCTAATGAATCAATAACCATAGAAACTCTTGGAGTGATGTATAGTTTCGCTTCTCTCTGTTTAAGAACATCCGCAACACCGTCAGCATTTACCGGGAAAGTGACTTCCTGTCCGTTTCTGTTTACAGTAACATGGTCTCCTAAAAGAATATTGATTGAAGTGTTTTCAAGTCTTTCTGCCGGTTTTCCATCTACGCTGATGATTTTGTCACCATTCTGGAATCCCATTTTCTTTCCAGCTGAAGTAGCTTCAATACCGTTGTTGAATTTCGTGATATCTGTATACGTTTCTCCATTGAAGAAAGATAGAGAACTGTAGATTAACCATGCAAGGAAAAAGTTAACAGTAACCCCTCCCAGCATAATAATAAGTCTCTGCCAAGCTGGTTTTGATCTGAATTCCCATGGTTCTGCCGGTTTTTTCATTTGGGCAGTATCCATACTTTCATCTACCATTCCTGCAATTTTCACGTATCCTCCGAAAGGAAGCCATCCGATTCCGTATTTGGTTTGTTCAGGATGCTTTCTCCAGTCATTATCCGGAAGTTTTGATATATCGATAGGAACTTCTTCCTTCTTTCCGTTTATCTCTATTACTTCAGAATCCGGCAGGTTCTTTGATAAAAATTTGTACTGCCATTTTCCATTGATTTTCTTCATGGAGAATATGGAGAAGTAAGGATCAAAAAACAGGAAAAACTTCTCTGCTCTTGTCTTGAACCATATTGCGGGTAAAAAATGCCCAAGCTCATGAAGAAGCACTAGTATAGAGATGCTCAGAATGAACTGAAAAAGTTTGATTGCTATTTCCATTAATAAATTTTAGATTTTAATTTGCAAAGGTAACAATTATCAAAACTATGCCAAATAAAAAAGCTCCCCGAAACGAGAAGCTTTGTCATATTTAAAGACGATTTGTTTATAAATTGAAAGAAACCCCAAGGCTGCCATTATTACCAACCTCTGCAAAGACTCCTATTTTCTCTGTGAAGAAATAGCGGGCTCCGATGTGAGCACCCACTCCGAAGTCTTTTCCCAGAACTCCAAGGTCCACTCCTGGGTAGATGTCCCATTTTGAAGGCAGGTTCAGCGCTTCCTGTAAGTGAAAGTTCAGCCTCCCGAAAACAAAAACACGATTATCCTTATCGTTGTTTTTATAATTATCAAAATAGCCGTTGATACCGGCTCCTACTGAAATAAGTTGATTGAGTCCGTAGTCATAAGTTCCCGTTATTCCGGTTCCATATCCCCAGGCACTCAGCCCCAGTTGTATTTTCTGATCTCCTTTTCCTGTCCAGGCCTGAGCATTGGCCATTGCACCAAAAAATAAGATCGTCACCATAAAAAACAATTTCTTCATAAATTTTTAATTTTTAAGGATAGTAATAAAAAATATTTCTATCAAAAATGAAACCGAAAGAATGTTAGTCCTATAAAAATGGATGACTTTAATAAATTATTATGAAAAAGGATTCTGTTTTTATGGGTAAAATTGTCTTTTCAATAGTTTTAATTCCTCTTTTGTAATCATAAAAGCTGTATTTTTATACATCAGATTTGGAATAATTTAAAAAAGAATAAAAGATGAAAGTTGTAGGGCTTAATTTAGATATCATCTGGAAAAATAAAACTGACAATTTTAAACTCATAGAAAACGAACTGCAAAATGTGGAAGCTGATCTGTTTCTCCTTCCTGAAATGTTTTCAACAGGTTTCTGTATGGATGCTTCTGAAGTTTCGGATAGGAATAATGAATCACTGGAGTTTTTGAAAAGAATGTCAAAAGAAAAAAATGCAGCATTCTGTGGAAGTGCTCCCGTAGAGCAAAACGGAAATTTTTACAACAGAATGTATTTTATACAACCGGATGGTGAAACGGCTTTCTATGACAAAAGACATTTGTTCTCCTTTTCGGGTGAAGATAAAGTTTATACGCCAGGGAAAGACAGGGTAATCGTTGAATATAAAGGGATACGTTTCCTGCTTCAGGTCTGCTATGATCTGCGTTTTCCTGTTTTTGCAAGAAATAATGATGATTATGATGCTGTTTTATATGTTGCAAACTGGCCGGAGAAAAGAGTAGGAGCGTGGGAACACTTGTTAAAGGCCAGAGCCATTGAGAATTTATCTTTCGTATTTGGTTTAAATAGAATTGGAACGGATGGGAATAACCTCTTTTATCAGGAGAGCTCTCACTGTTTCTTTGCGGACGGAAAAGAAATTTCCCAAAAGCATGGGAATCTTGTATCTGCAGATTTGAATAGGGATGAACTGAAAGATTTTAGAGAACATTTCCAGTTTTTGAATGATAGAGATTCCTTTTCTATTGAATTTTAGGATTTTCCCACAGATTTCGCAGATCTTCACAGATTTTTAATTTCTATATAAAGAAAAATAAGCATAATTATCTGTGGAAATTTGTGCGATCTGCGGGAATGATAAAAAGCAAAAACTGTGAAAAATCACAGTTTTAAGCATATTCTTGTAAAAGTTGTGTGAGGGTATTCACATCATGAACACCACTTTCCTTCCATAGCATTTCTCCATTTTTGAAAATGGCCAGAGTAGGTACTCCTCGCACTCCGTATTGAGCTGCCAGTGCAGGATATTGGTCTACATCTACCTTTATAATTCTGGCTCCTTCACCAATATTTTCCTTTACCGTATTTAATACCGAAGACTGTACTTTACAAGGCTGACACCATGTTGCGAAAAAGTCAATAAGTACCGGTCTTTCAGAATCAATAATTTCCTGGAATTTTTGTGACATAGTTTGGGGTTTATTAGTTTGCTTTTTTGTTTGTTTCGTCCTGGATTGCTTTTACGTTTTTCCAGCTTGTACCATCATAGGCTTCAACTCCATTTTTCTTCAGTATTTCCATAGCCTGATCTGCCTGAACTCCTTTATTGCAGAACACAACAACTTTTTTGCCCTTCAGGGTTTCTATATTGTTTTGAATCTCCGCTAATGGAATATTGATGGCATTTTTTGCGGTTCCTGCCGAATACTGTTCCGGAATTCTGACATCCACCAATGTGACATCAGAACTGTTGACCACTTCTTTGATGTTCGCTTTGGGTGTGACAGTCGTATGAGATGTTTTACAGGCACTTAGCGTAAAAGCCATTGCTAAAACAAGTCCAAAAAACTGTATCTTCATGATCTTACGATGTTTTGGATTGGCAGACAAAATCTGTAGTCGGGAATTTTTCCGTCTTTTTGATGCCGTTAAAACCTCCTTCTATTTCGGTGAAATTTCTGATTCCGTGTGAGTTAAGTATGCTTGCTGCGATCATGCTTCTGTATCCCCCGGCACAGTGCAGAAAGAAATGTTCAGAATCATCAATCGTACGGGCCCAGTCACTGATAGTATCCAATGGCTTGTTGTAAGCATTGTCAATATGCTCGGCAGAATATTCAGTCAGTTTTCTTACATCCACTACGGTAGAGTTTTCTGTAAACTGTTCTGCGAATTCGGCTGGAGTGATTCTTTTGATCTCGTCAATTTCATTACCTGCATTTTTCCAGGCTTCAAAACTTCCTTTCAGATATCCTATTACATTATCAAAGCCTACTCTGCTCAGTCTGGTGATTACTTCCTCTTCAGTACCTTCATCAGTTACCAATAATAAAGGGTGTTTTACATCCACAATAAGCGTTCCTACCCATGGTGCGAAATCTCCTTTCAGACCTATGTTGATAGAGTTAGGTACAAATCCTTTATGGAAATCTGCAGCTCCTCTGGTATCTAAAATTAATGCTCCCGTTTCTTCTGCCAATGCTTCGAAATCTTTTGGAGCAACAGGTTGCATCCCTTTGTTCATCACAACATCCAGGCTTTCATAACCGCCTTTATTTAAAGCGACATTCATTCCGAAATATTTCGGTGGAGCGGTCAAACCGTCAAGTACTTCTCTGATGAAAGATTCTTTATCTGGTTGATTAAGAGCGTAGTTCGTCTTCTTTTGGTTTCCTAAAATATCTACCGTTTCCTTCTGCATATTTTTTCCACAGGCAGATCCGGCACCGTGAGCTGGATAAACCGTAATGCTGTCATCCAATGGCATAATCTTATTCTGAAGACTGTCGTAGAGAATTCCTGCAAGGTCTTCCTGCGTAAGATTTGTTGCTTTCTGCGCAAGATCTGGTCTTCCAACGTCTCCTAGAAATAAAGTGTCACCTGTAAAGATTGCAGTTTCAACACCATTTTCGTCTACTAAAAGGTAAGTGCTGCTTTCCATAGTGTGCCCAGGAGTGTGCATTACCTTTATTTTTATTTTTCCGATTTCAAAAATCTGATTGTCTTCTGCAATAATGGCTTCAAATTCCGGAGCGGCCGTAGGTCCATATACAATGGGAGCACCTGTTTTTTTACTTAAATCCAGATGTCCTGATACGAAATCAGCATGGAAGTGAGTTTCAAAAATATATTTTAAAGTGACATTGTCTTTTTCCAGACGATCCAGGTAAGGTTTTACTTCTCTTAAAGGATCAATAATGGCAGCTTCATTCTCTGATACAATATAATAGGCACCCTGAGCCAGACAGCCCGTATATATTTGTTCAATTTTCATTGGGGTCTTTTTTTAATGAGTTAAAGATACAAAGTATTAGATAAATTCTAAATGAAATGTTAAATCCCATTGATAGTTTCTTTCAATACTTTGTTAAACGGATGTTTAACGTAAGATGTTTTTCAGCAAAAAGAATGCCTTACATAAAGACAATTGGGAAATGCTGTTTTATATCATGTTTAGCTTTTGAAGCCTAATTCCTTTACTCAATGATATAGTATAATTTGTAAAAAATTTCATTGGTATTTTCTGTGATGTTTTTATCCGTTTTGAATTGAAGATATTCATCTTTTTTAGCTTCTCCTTCATCATATTGAATCAGCCTGTTGTATTTGTCATAGAGATAATCTTTAATCTTCCCATGGTCTGCAATCCTGATCATTTCATCAAAATATTTCTTAGTGTCTGCATGCATAGGCCCATCTTTTTCATGGGTTTTATAGAATTCTATCATTTTCTGTATGGAATATACCTCAGATTCAATATTCATATCATTAAACCCAGTCAAAAGTTCTTTTTTTTCTGAATTTTTACCCAGCCATTCTATTTTTGCATGAGCTGCAGCAATTACAGAATTAATCATCATAGAATCTCTTTTGATAACGGGAGATAAAATAATAGCGGGAGTATTGCTGATGGGAAGAGATTTTTTAGAGGCAATGTCCAATAATCCAAAATAGACTTCAGTTTTATTTTTTAGTTCTGCCAGTTGATCAGAAGTCATATCATCACTTGAAACCCTGATTTTAAAGCCCCATCCTCCACATTCATAAATGGCGAGGAGAGACTTCTTATTCGTATATTTTACTCCTTTAAAAAAATCACGTTCACCCATGGCATGATCAAATATTGAATAGAGATAATGTACTTTTACTTTATCATTGGATGAACTTCCAAACATCGGTTTGAGGTCTACACTTTTATTAGAATTCTGATTAAGAACTGTTTCATACACAGCAAATTCATCCCTCAATAGCTGATTGTCAACTGATTTTTTAGGATAGAGATATAGAGTAAGAACCGTTTTGCTTTTTTTACTGTTTTGCTGTACATAGCTTACTACAACGTGTTTGTTCTGTATATCATAAGAGGTGATCGTTTCTCTTTGAAAATCAGACCATAAAGCTGGGAAGACTACTGAAGTAGATGTATGGGTAAAATCTCCTTTTATCTGTAAATTGACAGGTTCATTTCTTTTTTGAGAAAAAAATAATGTAGAAAAAATAGAAAGAATAACGAATGTAATTTTCTTAAATGAAATCATGTGTGGTATATATGTTGTTGTCATGGCTAAGTGAATAGTAAATTTAATGAACTTAGAACAAAATTTAATCATATAATATTACTTTAATTACTCAGACTTTTACAAAAAATTTTATATTTATAAGTTAAAAAGCGATCAAATGGCAGACAAAACACAATTTATTGAAGAACTCAACGCTAGATACACTCCGAAAGGAGAGCATATAATATTAGGAAAAGGAATGCTGGATGGAGAAGTGGTCACAGAAGTGAACGTAACCATTCCCCTGAAAACGATTAACCGCCACGGTCTTATCGCCGGCGCTACGGGAACAGGAAAGACAAAAACATTACAGGTATTTGCAGAACAGCTTTCCCATGCAGGAATTCCCTCTTTGGTTCTTGATATTAAAGGAGATTTCTCCGGGATTGCAGAAGCCGGCCAGATGAATGCTATCATTGAGGAAAGATATGGCAAAACACAGCTTCCTTATAACCCACAAGGCTTTCCGGTGGAACTGATGAGTATTTCCGGAGGAGAAGGAGTGAAACTGAGAGCTACGGTTACAGAATTTGGACCTGTTTTACTCAGTAAAATCCTTGAGCTTAATGATACACAGCAAAGCATCATGTCTATTGTCTTCAAATACTGTGATGATAAAGGTCTTCCATTGATTGATCTTAATGATCTGAAGAAAGTACTTCAGTATGTGACGGATAATGCACAAGGAAAAGCTGAGCTTGCAGCCAATTACGGATCTATTGCGCCATCATCTCTCGGAGCGATTTTAAGATCTATTGTTGCGCTGGAACAACAGGGAGCAGCAGGTTTTTTCGGTGAGCTAAGTTTTGATGTTCATGACTTACTGGAAACACGAGACGGAAAAGGAGTGGTTAATATTTTAAGAGTAGCAGATATTCAGAACAAGCCACAGCTTTTCTCAACATTCATGCTTTCGCTTTTTGCTGAAATTTATATGACGTTTCCGGAAGAAGGAGATAGTGGTAAACCAAAGCTGGTATTATTCATAGACGAAGCCCACCTGATTTTTGATGAAGCTTCCAAAGCCCTTCTTTCACAGATTGAAACAATGGTAAAACTCATCCGTTCCAAAGGAGTAGGAATTTATTTTATTACTCAGATTCCGGGTGATGTTCCTGAAAATGTACTTTCCCAATTAGGATTGAAGATACAGCACGCCTTAAGAGGTTTTACCGCAAAAGATAAAAAAGAAATTACCAAAGCTGTCGAAAATTATCCTACTACAGAATATTATAATGCTTCCAGCCTGATTCAGAACTTGGGAATTGGAGAAGCATTTGTTACGGCTCTGGATGAAAAAGGAATTCCTACCCCATTAGTGCATACTTACCTGATCTCTCCGGAATCAAGAATGGATGTTTTGAGTGGAGCAGAAGTTTCTGATCTGACTTCAAAATCAGCTCTTGTTGCAAAGTATGAGCAGGCTGTTGACAGAGAATCTGCTTATGAAATGCTGACTAACAGAATGGAACAGGCTGCACAAAATCCTGCTCCTACCCAAAAGACCAGACCAGTAAAAGAAGAGCCGGGAATGTTTGAACAGGTATTACAGAGTAAAGCAGGCCGTACTTTTACCAGTACATTAATGAGAGAAGGAGCAAAAGCTATTCTCGGAATGTTTGGTCTGGGAGGCAGAAGAAGATAATTTTGAAGAATAATCTGTTATATTTTAACATATTTTTTGTTATTTTAGCAGGTTATCTTTACTTAACAAGAAAAAATAGAACCGGATTTTATCGGGGAAAAGACGCCGGTTTTAAATATAAATGACAAAAAAACAGCAGTTAATATTAAATGTATTCAATTATAGATATAGAAAGTAATGGTGCAGGTTATAGAAATGAATGCATTATAGATATCGCCATATACAGATATGATGGTCAGAAAATTATTGATCAGTTTATATCTCTGGTAAATCCTGAAGGTGATATTACTCCTTTTGTACAGAAGTTGACCAGTATTACCCCGAAAATGGTCAAAACTGCCCCGAAATTTCATGAAATTGCCAAAAGAGTTATCGAAATAACTCAAAATACAACGTTGGTAGGTCATAATATTGATTTTGATTACAGAATGCTTCGTCAGTCATTCAAAAGGCTTGGCTATGATTTTAAAATCAATACGTTAGATACAATTCCATTGGCGAAGAAACTGATTCCTGATGAGGTAAGTTATTCGTTGGGAAAATTGGTGAAGTCTTTGGGAATTCCTTTGACAAACCACCACAGGGCAGAAGGTGATGCCAGAGCTACGTTAGAGCTTTTTAAGCTTCTGATTTCGAAGGATACCGAAAATGAGATCATTCAGAAACAGCATGATGAGTCCAACGCAAAAACCTATATCAATAAGATCAAAGAACTTACCCAGGATCTTCCTAATGATAAAGGGTTTGTCTATTTTCAGGATGAATCCGGGCGGATTATGTTCTCGGATTATGTTCAGGATATCAATAAGTTTTCCAAAAAAGTCTTCAATTCCAAATCAAAAAAATGGGAACAGATCCAGAAAGAGGTGGAGCAGATTAATTTTGAGCTTACCGGAACAGACACTATTGCCAAGCTGATTCTGAATTCTAAGAATATTAAAAAGAAAGAAGTTCTGCCTTTCGGACTCTATTTCAGGAATAATAAATATATAGTTGAAAAAAATACACTCAATAAAACTGAAAAACCAGTCTTGAAATTCAGATCATTTACTCAGGGATCCAAAGCGGTTCAGTTTATCGGTTCTCAGGAAGAATTTAAAGATTTTTCTGCCTTGAAACAGAAAATTGAATTCAGAAAAAGAAATGAACTTTGGCTGGGACAAGGAAGGAAATTGGGTGAAAAATTATTTTTAATCATAGAAAACGGAAAAGTAGTTTCCTTTGGTTTTTATGAACTTTTTACACAAATTCAAACCTTAAGTAAGCTTACTAAGTTAAAAATTGACCTTCCATTATCCTCCACGGATTTGAATAATGAATTGCAGCTGGCACTGCTTCGAAGCGATTTTGAAACACTTCCGTTGCCGAAATAACAGAGAAATTTACACTTTATAAACTTTTGTTAACAAGAAGGTGCTTTTCAAATCAATTTTCGTAAAATAAAAAATAAATAGTATTTTTGCAAAAAATAAATAGTAGCAATGCAAAATTTTAAACAAATTAAAACTGGAAAAAAGGGAGCTGTAAGGTTCTCTAAGGTTTGGAATATTTAAAAGAGTTGTCTTGCATAAAAAATAATCAATGCGGCAGACTCTTTTTTGAAAGAATCTGCCTTTTTTTATGTTAAAATGAAATTATGAATTCAAAAGAATTATTAAAGATTGCCACTGAGTTTGGCACCCCGGTGTATGTTTATGATGCTGAGTCCATCAAAGTTCAATACGAAAAACTTACATCTTCTTTCTTAAAACATACGAAGTTTTTCTATGCAGCAAAGGCTTTGACAAACATCAATATTCTTAAGTATGTCAAGAACCTGGGCGCTTCTTTGGATTGTGTATCGATTAACGAAGTTAAACTTGGATTAAAGGCAGGATTTTCGAAAGAAAAGATTTTGTTTACTCCCAATTGTGTTGACTTGGCTGAAATTGAGGAAGCAATGACTTTTGGAGTTCATATAAACATTGATAACATTTCTATTCTTGAGCAATTCGGGAATAAGTACGGAAATACCTATCCTATTTTAGTAAGAATCAACCCGCATATTTTTGCCGGAGGTAACTATAAAATTTCAACAGGACATATCGACAGTAAGTTCGGTATTTCCATTCACCAGGTTCGTCACATTGAAAGAGTGATGAAAAGTACAAATCTGAATGTTGAAGGACTTCACATGCATACAGGAAGCGAGATCAAAGATCCGGATGTATTTCTACAGGCATTGGAAATCATGCTGGAGCTTTCTGAGCACTTCCCGAACCTGAAATATCTGGATATGGGAAGCGGCTTCAAAATCCCTTACCAGGACAGTGAAGAAGAAACTGATGTGAGAACATTAGGTAAAAAAGTAGAAAAAGTAATTTCTGAGTTTTCAAAATCTACCGGGAAAAAATTCGAATTATGGTTTGAACCCGGAAAATTCTTAGTAGGAAAAAGCGGATATTTATTGGTTAAAGCTAATGTGATTAAGCAAACAACAGCTACTGTTTTCGTGGGAGTAAACTCAGGATTCAACCACCTGATCCGTCCGATGTTCTACGATTCTTACCATATGATTGAAAATTTATCCAATCCAAAAGGAGCGGAAAGAATTTATACTGTAGTAGGAAATATCTGCGAAACAGATACTTTTGCATGGGACAGAAAACTCAATGAAGTGAGAGAAGGAGATATTCTTGCTTTCCACAATGCGGGAGCTTATGGTTTTGAAATGAGTTCAAATTTCAATTCAAGATTAAAGCCTGCTGAAGTACTGTTCTTAGACGGAAAAGCACACCTTATCCGTAAGAGAGACGAATTTGAAGATCTGTTGAGAAATCAGATCGAAGTAGTGATGTAAATCCGAAACATATGATATAAACAGCCGCCTTTTTTGGGTGGCTGTTTTGTTTTAAAGTAAACATCCAATCTGTAAGGTTTTATCATAAATTCACAAAGTTTTAACAGGGTAATAACGGGAAAATTTCAATTTAATTAGCTAAATTTGATAGAGATAGGATGGGAATTATTTTTCTCAATTACTATTTTTCACCCAAAAAACAACCACCAAAATAAAGTAATTATGGCAAAAAACATCGCTGAGCAGATTGTTGAAATGCTCGAAAATGCCAATGTGAAAAGAATTTATGCAGTAACCGGTGATAGTCTCAATCATCTGAATATTGCTGTTAAAAAAAGCAGTATCAAATGGATTCATGTAAGACACGAAGAAGTAGGAGCGTATGCCGCGGCGGCAGAAGCAGAGCTTGATGGGCTGGCCGTATGCGCCGGAAGTTGTGGTCCTGGGCATGTTCACCTGATTAATGGAGTTTACGAAGCACATCGCTCTCATGTTCCAATGTTGGTGATTGCTTCCACAATTCCCAGTGATGAAATGGGAATGGATTACTTTCAGGAAACCAATACCATAAAACTTTTTGATGACTGCAGCTACTACAATCAGATGATTACCCGTCCGGAGCAGGTGCAGAGAACCGTTCAAACAGCTATTCAACATGCGATTTCCAAAAAAGGAGTTGCTGTGATAGGTCTTCCGGGAGATGTTTCCGAACTGGATGCTGAAGAAGGATCTACTTCCACTCAAATCTTTAAAACCAATCCTGTAATAAGGCCTTCGGATACTGAGTTAAAAAGCTTATCAACACTCATAAACAATAGTAAAAAAGTAACGGTATATTGTGGAATAGGTGCTGCAGAAGCCCGTGATGAGGTAATCGCTTTATCCAACCTGTTAAAAGCCCCTGTAGGATATTCATTTCGTGGGAAAATGGCCATCCAGCCGAATAATCCTAATGAAGTGGGACTTACGGGATTATTAGGATTTCCTTCAGCGTATCACGCCATGCATGAAGCAGACCTCGTGATTCTTTTGGGAACGGATTTTCCGTATCAAAAATTCATGCCTGTAAAAAATAAAATAGTGCAGATTGATGAAAGTCCTGAAAGATTAGGAAGAAGGGCAAAGCTGGAGCTGGGGCTTGCAGGAGATGTTAAAGAAACAATTAAAGCATTGCTGCCATTACTGCAAGAAAAGACAGATGTTCATTTTCTGAATGAGCAGCTGGCATTTTACGATAAAGTAAAAGAAAACCAATTGGAGTATGTGAAAGATTTTGGGAAAGAGAATGCTATTCAGCCGGAATATGTGGCACATACTCTAGACAAACTTGCTAAGCATGATGCTATTTTTACGGTAGATACCGGAATGTGCTGTGTTTGGGGAGCCAGATTTATTACCGGAACAGGAGAAAGGAAAATGCTGGGATCATTTAATCACGGATCAATGGCGAATGCAATGCCTATGGCAATTGGTGCTGCCCTGGCTCATCCTGAAAAGCAGGTTATTGCTATGTGTGGAGATGGAGGGTTATCCATGTTACTAGGAGATATGGCGACTATTTTTCAATATAAATTGCCGGTAAAACTGATTGTATTCAACAACAGAACCTTGGGAATGGTAAAGCTGGAAATGGAAGTGGGAGGAATGCCCGATAATGAAACAGACATGATTAATCCGGATTTCGCGATGGTAGCCCATGCGATGGGGTATCCCGGAAAAAATGTACACCTGCCGGAAGATGTGGAAAGTGCTATTAAAGAATGTCTGGATCACAACGGTCCTTATCTTTTGAATATTTTTACCAATCCTAATGCGTTGGCTCTTCCTCCTAAAATTGAGTTTGACCAGATTATGGGAATGACCAAGTCTATGGCTCAGCTAATGCTTGGCGGTAAAATGGATGAGGTTTTTGAAACGGTGAAAAGCAATTATAAACACATTAAAGGTCTGCTGTAAAATTATAGGGTGATCATTTCAAATATATCCTGAACCTGCAGTGTTCATGTTTAAAAACTTCATACTTTGTGTGAAGTTTTTCTTTTTTACCAATAGACTAAATATTTACCTTTGTTTATTATTAGGAAACAAAATTATGAGAACGGTACTTTTATTTTTGGCTTTATGTGCAGCGAATTTTTCATTGGCACAGGATCAGGAAGAACGTGATGATTCTTTTATCAGGGAAAGCAATAAAAATCTTTTAAAAATAGATATTAAAGAACCCTTTATGCAGGTTGCTATAAAATGTAATGATTTTAAACCCGCAGCTTATGAAGGAGGTGTTGCAGCCTATAAAGATGTTCTGAACAAATATATGTATGCCTATCTGAATTCTGACTTCTATGCTTTAACCGGAGATTTTACATTTACCTTAGTCCTTGATGACAAAGGAAAAGTAGTGGATGTGAAAGGGATGCCTAAAGTTCAGAACAGTGAAGTTTTTTTTGACGATATGCAGTATGTGGTGAGACGAATTAAAAAGAACTGGACTCCGGCGTCTTGTAACGGACAGCCTGTGGCTTCACAGATTAAAGTTAAAATGAACTTCTCTTCTATTTCAGCAGATATTGATTAAATAATTTAAACACAAAAATGAAAAAGACTTTTATTATTTTTTTTCTGGCTTTTGTCTCTCTGTATAAAGCTCAAATACTTGATGAATACCCGGAGAAGCAAAGCTTTTATGAAGGTGGAATGGTTAATTTTTACAAAGATGTTCATGAATTTCTTATCAATAGTAAATTGAAAGAATGTGATGGTAAAGAAATTTATCAGCCTAGAATTATCATCACCGATAAATCTGAAGTTAAATTTATTAAAGACCAGGATACGGCTAATATTGCAAGGAACAAATGTGCATATGATCTTTCCAGAGAAGTTCTTAAGAATCTTAAAAAATGGAAACCTGCTGAAGTAAAAGGCTGGAAAATTGGAGCCATTACTGAATTTATTTTATATCCAAAAGATGTGATGAGTAATTATCAACCGGGTTATGATGCCAATAAATTTGTAGCACATACCAAATACCCGGAAGGATCAAAAGCTTTTCATACATTATTTCATGATAATTTTATGATGATTTTTGAAGATTATCAACTTAACGGAAAGGTAAATCTGGAATTTTATATCAGTAAAGACGGGCATATTATTAATCCTAGAATTTATCCTGAGATTTATAATCAGAATTTTAATAATGATTTTATGCGGACTCTTGCAAGGATGAAAAAGATCTGGATACCAGCTTTCTATAAAGATATTCCTATCGTTGAGAGGATTTCATTTCCGGTACAGTTTTCAGTAACATTTACTGAAAGATAATCCTGACATTCTGTCACAATATTTTGTATCTTTGCAAACTTATTTGTTCGTAATTGATGATTGCGAAACTTAAATTGATTATCGTGCAGGAAAAATATATAGACGAAACAAAACAGGGCGAAGCTTTTGCTATTGCAGAAAGACCTGAGAATTCTAAAAAACTGTTTTTAGAAAGCTATGGTTGTCAGATGAATTTCTCTGACTCTGAGATTGTTGCATCCATTCTTAATGAACAGGGGTATAATACAACAATGAAGGTAGAAGAAGCCGACCTGATTCTTTTAAATACCTGTTCCATCCGTGAAAAAGCGGAACAGACTGTAAGAATGCGTCTTTCTCAGTTCAAAAACCTCAAAAAAGAAAGACCGAATATGACGGTAGGTGTTTTGGGATGTATGGCTGAAAGATTGAAAACCAAATTCTTAGAAGAAGAACAATTGGTTGATCTTGTTGTAGGACCAGATGCCTATAGAGATTTACCAAATCTTTTAAAAGAGACTGATGATGGAAGAGATGCAATTAATGTTATCCTTTCCAAAGAAGAAACGTATGCAGATATCAATCCCGTTCGTTTAGGAGGAAACGGTGTTACCGCTTTTGTTACCATTACCAGAGGTTGTGATAACATGTGTACATTCTGTGTAGTTCCTTTTACCAGAGGAAGAGAAAGAAGCCGTGATCCTCACTCCATTATAGAAGAATGTAAAGATCTTGCCAACAACGGATATAAAGAAATTACCCTTTTAGGACAAAACGTAGACTCTTACCTTTGGTATGGAGGAGGTCCTAAAAAAGATTTTGCCAAAGCATCTGAAATGCAGAAAGCAACAGCCGTAAACTTTGCTCAGCTTCTTGATTTGGTTGCTAAAGCTGTTCCGGAAATGAGAATCAGATTCTCTACTTCAAATCCGCAGGATATGAGTCTGGATGTATTCAGAATGATGGCAAAACACGACAATATCTGTAAATATGTACACCTTCCTGTACAAAGCGGAAGCAATAACATGCTTGAAGCAATGAACAGACAGCATACCCGTGAAGAATATCTTGATCTGATTAAAAAAGCGAAAGAAATTGTTCCTGATGTATCCTTTTCTCAGGATATGATCATTGGATTCTGTAATGAAACAGAAGAAGATCACCAGGATACTTTAAGCCTGATGAGAGAAGTAGAATATGACTATGGTTATATGTTTGCATACTCAGAAAGACCTGGAACTCCGGCTCACAAGAAAATGGAAGACAATATTCCTGCTGATGTGAAACAGAGACGTCTTGCTGAGGTTATTGCACTTCAGGGTGAACTTTCAAAACAAAGAATGAAATCTTATGTGGGAAGAATACACCAGATTCTGATTGAAGGAATTTCCAAAAAGAACAAAAATCAATGGAAAGGAAGAAACTCTCAGAATGCAGTATGTGTATTCGATCAGCTTGAAGGACAGAAAATAGGTGACATTGTGGATGTTTTTGTATATGACAACACACAAGGCACACTTTTAGGGAGAACAGCGGAATAAAATTAAGTTTTGATCAAAGCGGCTTACCTTTTCACAATGCTTTCCTTTGGTTGGGTATCCTGCCAGACAGAAAAAAATGTGAAAAAATATCCCGGTACCGTAGGAGATGTCGAGTTTGATCATCAACTGGATGATCCTGATTTTAAAAAATGTGGTTCTGAAAAATGGGGACATTTTAGCTTTCAGTACTATCAGGGAACAAAAGAATTTAGCTACAAAGGAGAAAAGATAGCGATTGCTGAAAAACTTAAAAAAGAAAATATATATTCTGAAAAGAAGGTCAACGGCTATATAACCGTGAGATTTTTAGTAAATTGTGAAGGAAAGACAGGACGGTTCAGGTTACAGCATATGAGCCCGGATCTGAAAGATTCTGTATTGGATGAAGAATTGGAAAAGAAGGTACTGCAGTTTACAAAATCACTCGATGGCTGGATGCCGAAAGAGATAAAAGGTTTAAAAGTAGATTACTATCAGTATTTAACCTATAAAATTGAAAATGGAAAAGTTTCAGAGGTATTACCTTAGCTTTTTGTTACTTATCGTTTACACCAATACTATTGCACAGGTTAACTGTAATGCAGTAGAGGGTGAGAACTGCAAAAAAGCGTGTGAGTTATACAACTGGGCTTCAGATTTACAAGGATACGCAGAATCGCAGGAAGGCTTTGATAAAGCGATTGAGCTGTGCCCCGATTTCTCCCGTTCCTATATGGAAAAAGCCGTTCCATATCTTAAAAACGGAGATTTTGTTACCTGGAAAATTTTAATTGACAAAGCTGTTGCTTTAGATCCTCAAATGCACCTTGGCTATAGAGGCTGGACCAAGTTTCAGTTTTTAAGAGACTATAAAGGGGCTATTCAGGATTTAGATGCATTAAAAAAATATGAGCCCGGAGACTTAGGAAGATCTCAAAACGGAGACTATAATCTGGATGTAGTAAGAGCTATGTCCTACAGTGCTTTAGGACAGAAAGAAAAAGCAGCGGGGATTATAGAAAGGCTTCTGGCTACCAGAGGTTATGTGAAGGGAATGTTTGATCATTATCAGCTGGGAGTGACCTATTTTGAGCTGGGAAGGTATGACAAAGCCCTGGAAAATTTTGAAAAACAAAGCAAAGAATACAACTTTGCCGAGAACATATACTTTAAAAGTAAAGTTTCTAAGATCAGAAACAAAGATTATTTGGATTTAAAAATGTTAGCCCTGCAAACGTATGATGAAGGGAAGACCATGAAAGATGTCTACACTCATCATTTTAACAAAGTCTACAGAAAACAGATAGAAGAACTGTAGAAGATTAACATTAAATCAATAATCAAAAATTTACTTATGAGCAACGAGCTACAAAACATAAAAAACCGTTTCGGAATTATCGGAAACTTTCCTGCACTTAACCGGGCCCTGGAAAAATCTATACAGGTGGCACCTACAGATATTTCTGTGCTGGTCATTGGAGAAAGTGGGGTAGGTAAAGAATTTATTCCGAAAATCATTCATTCAGAATCAAAAAGAAAACATCAGCCTTATATTGTGGTAAACTGTGGTGCAATTCCGGAAGGAACCATAGATTCTGAATTGTTCGGACACGAAAAAGGAGCTTTTACAGGAGCTACAGCTACAAGAAAAGGATATTTTGAAGTAGCAGATGGCGGAACTATCTTTTTAGATGAGGTAGGAGAGCTTCCGCTGCAGACTCAGGTTCGTCTTTTAAGAGTGCTTGAGAGTGGTGAATTTATGAAAGTAGGTTCTTCACAGGTTCAGAAAACGAACGTAAGAATTGTGGCCGCTACCAACGTTAATATGATGAAAGCCATCCATGACGGAAGGTTCCGTGAGGATTTATATTACCGTTTGAATACCGTTCAGATTGATATGCCGCCTTTGAGAGAAAGGAAAGGTGATATCCATTTATTATTCAGAAAGTTTGCAATAGATTTTGCAGAAAAATACAGAATGCCGGAGCTTGAATTGGAACCAAGCGCTGTTCATTACATTGAAAGTTATTCTTTTCCAGGTAACATCCGTCAGCTAAGAAACTTAGTAGAGCAGATGACCGTTGTGGAAAGGAATAGAAATATAACCGCTGAGAAATTGGCCGAGTATATTCCTATGGAAACCCACCTTCCCATGGTAGTAAATACTCAAAGTACTCCAAAGCAGAGCGATTTCGGAAGTGAAAGGGAAATCATGTATAAAATTCTATTCGATATGAGGAATGATATTAATGATTTAAAATCCTTAACTTCGGAATTGATCAAAAACAGAGGAACAGCAGATCTTAGTAATCATGAGAAAAACCTGATCAACAGGATTTATACCCCCGAAAGTCAGCCGCAGGTGAATTCCGGATCATTGTTGTATTTTGAAAATAATAACGATACACCGACCGTTCAGACTCCTACGATTATTTCGACTCCTGATGACAGCTATGAAGATATTGAAGACATCGAAATTGAAGAAAACAGACCGGAATCACTTTCGCTTCAGAATAATGAAAAAGATTTGATTATCAAAGCTTTGGAGAAGCATAAAGGACGCAGAAACAGAGCGGCAGATGAGCTGGGAATCTCACAAAGAACTTTATACAGAAAAATAAAACAATATAACCTGGAAGATTAACACAACATAGATAATGAAAGTAAATTTAACACCCAAGCCGATCAATTTTAAACTCGGAGAATATATTAACAAAGGTTTCGAACTTTTAAAGAAAGATTTCGGGAATATTTTTGTAGCATTTTTACTATGCTTTATCATGTCGATTATTCCGTTCTGCGGACTGTTGGCAAAGGGTAATTTATACAAATATCTTCAGAGATTAAATAGAAATCAGCCGGCAAGCCCGGGAGATATCTTTGATTTTAAAGATTTCATGCCTTATTTTATGTTGCAGTTAATTATTTTTGGTAGTGTTTTATTACTTTACATTCCTTTATTTGCGGTGTTGGGTATATCAGGGGCATTATCAGAGCGTAATGAACCTAACCCAATGGTTGCTCTTTTCGTGTTTCCTTATATGTTTTTATTAATTGCAGCGATATATTACTTCGTATTGAAGGGCTTTTATATCATCCCGTTAATCAGTCTTAAAGGGATTAAAGAAATAAAAGAAGCCTGGAAGATTTCAAAAGTAATGACCAAAGGAAATCTCCTGTCGATTTTTCTTTTCTCAGTGGTAGTGAGTATTTTAGCTCAGATTGGTATTGTTGCCTGTGGGATAGGAATTTTTCTTACCTTACCATTTTTATACACAGCAAACTATTTTGCTTATGAAGACGCTATTCAACAAATTGAGTATGATGAAATTATTGAAATCGGATCTAAAAATGAATTTTAACATTAAAAATATCAGCCTGAAACAATCACTGTTAACGGGAATGCTTTTTGCATTGCTGGGAGTTTTAAATTCATGCTACAGCTTTACAGGATCGTCTCTTACAGACGAAAAGACTGTTCAGATCAATGAATTTCCCAATAATGCACCTCTTGTAAACCCTGCATTATCGCAACAGTTTTCTACAGCAATACAAAACAGATTCCTTCAGAGAACTACTTTGAAAGGAACAAAAGAGAATCCTGATATTCTTATTGAGGGAGAGATTACAGACTACTCCATCACGCCTACCACAATCAGTTCCAATACCCAGACAAACCCTTCTGGTGGGGTGATTCAGCAAGCACAGAATAAACTTACGATTACAGTAAAAGTACATTATGAAAATAAAATTCATCCGGATGCAAGTTTCGACAGAACGTATTCTGATGAAGCTGCTTTCAACAGTGATGTATCACTAAGTCAGATCGAAGACCAGCAGGTAAAGCTGGTAACAGATAGAATCATTAATAAGATATTTAACGACATTGTAGCGAATTGGTAAGATGAATCCACGAGTTTTAGAATTAATAAAAAATCCGAAAAATATTCAGTCCGAAGACCTTGGTCTTTTGAAAGAAGAGATTCACACTTTTCCTTATATTCAAAATATCAGGGCACTTCACCTGTATGGAGTACATCTGTACGAGAAAGAAAACTATCAGAAAGAGCTTTCCACAACAGCGGCATATACTACTGATAAGAAGATTTTGTATCAGCTGATTAACGGAAAGATCAAACCTGAAGTTGTTAAAGAAAAGAAACCTTCTAAGACAACTGAAAAAGCGGCTCAGTTTATACCAAAGACCCAATCTTTCCCTATCAGGAGAGAAGAGGAAATCTCTTTGGAAAAACCATCTGAGGAGCAGGAAAATACGTGTGTAATTCCAGCTGCACAAGAAGTTAAACATATCTATGTAAACGGTGAACGAAACAGAATTTTATTTGAAGGAGAAGAAAACTTTCTGGATGAACAAAATTCTGAAACGATAGATATTGAGTCTACTCTGGAATCAGGAACTTTGGTAACCCAAAAGACTGAACCTGTAGTGGAGGAGCCTATTCAGCAAGAAGAAAAGCAAACTGAAATAGAGGAAAAAGCAGGAGAAGACTTTACACCGGAAACGATCATTGATGAAGATCAGATTTCTTCAGAAAAAGAAGAAGAAAAGGTTGACGAAGAAGAAAATATCAGTTTCCATGAAGTATCTCCTTTAGCATCAGAGGAAAGTATTGAAGAAGTTACGGAAGAGCCTTTAAATACAAGATCAACTGATATTGAAGCTATATCTGTTTCTGAAGAAGAAATCGCTCAACAAGAGATACAAACTGAAGTAGAAGATAATGCTGGAGAAAATTTTACGCCAGAAACCATTATCGACGAAGATCAGATTTCTGCTGAAAAAGAAGAGGCAAATAGTAATGAAGAAGAGTCATCAATAGAAATATCTGATGCTGAAGTAAGCTTCCATGGAACAGATTCATTTATGCCGGACGTTAAAATTCAGGCCAATAATGAAGAAACTTTAGAGACCGTTGAGATTTCCCAACCGAATGTAAATAAACATGAGGAGGAAATGAGACGCCTGATTGAAGAGGTTGAGAAAAAAATGAAGGAGACGAAACCTGTTCTGCAAGAGGAAGTAGAGCCTGAAGTGGTTGAAGATCATGAAATTAGCTTTGCTGATACTCAGAATTTTCATTTCTGGTCAACAAGTGAGGATAAACCTGAGGAAACAAAAGAAGAATCCTTACCTGAAGAAGTTGTTGAAAGTCAATTGCCTGTAGAAGAAGCTAAGGTTGAAATTACAGAAGAAAAAGAAGAAGAAACTCCTGGAGTACAGTCTGTATGGAAGCCCATGAGCGTGGAATCCAATATGCCAGATTCTTTAATCAGCAAATCAGAAAAAGGATCAGCGCCTGAAATCAAAATTCCGGTAGCGGAAGCAGCTCCTGTTGCAGAGCCTGAAGCAATCATTGAAGAACAGCAGCCTTCCGAAACTGTTACAGCAACCGTTCAGGAAGAAGCTCTTCCAGTATCGGAAATGTCTGAAAATGAAGAGAATCACTCTGTGTTAATTGAATCAACTGAAGAAGAAAAAACGGATACAGAAAATGGAAAAGAAGATGTTCCTGTGATGAATGTTTCATTCTTTGGAACTGATATTTCTACCCTTAAAGTTGAAGAAAAGCAGAAGGAAAAGAAAGAAGAACCTGTAGAAAAAACAGAAGAGGTTACTATGAAGAATACGGCTCAGTCGTCAATAGACAGCAATGTCCCAGGTTTTATCAATACTTGGCAGAGCTGGCTTAAGATTGGCAGAACAGAAGAAAATGAAAAGGAAAAGTTGGAAATTAAAGATAAAGCTATTGAAACCTTTATTGAAAACAATCCTAGAATCAGTCAGTTAAAAGAAGAAAGTACCTATGTTGTAAAAGAAAAGAATGACGATATCTCGCATTTGATGACAGAGACATTGGCCAATCTTTATTTTGAACAGAAACTCTATACAAAAGCAATAAAAGCGTTTGAAATATTAATCAAAAAGAGTCCTGAGAAAAAGGAATATTTTGAATCCAAGATTAAGGATATTAAGGACTTCAGAAGTAAAAATTAAAAAAGAATAAGGTACTGATTAGAACAGTACCTTTTTTTATTTTATCATTTCTGAGGATTGTTTTTACTGCTTCTTAATTTTTTCCAGGCTTTTCGTCCGAACACAATAACAACAATTAAGGTAATTATTGCAAAAATAGCGGCCAGTACTGGAGCTGCCATCGCGAGAATAGACATTATGCCTGCTCCTGCCGTCTCTGTTGTTCCTACCATAGAATTTCCCAGACCTCCTGTTGTTGCAGTAGAAGCGGCCCTTATTCCTGCAAATCCGGAACTGATTGTTGCTGCGGTGCCTCCACCTGCAATTAATGCCAGCGCCCATTGCGGAAAAGTTCCAAGTTCAGCAAACTGGCTGGCAAATAAAATGGAACCTGCAACCGTTGCCATAGGAATAGAGACCGTGTCCAGTAAATGATCAATAAAAGGGATATAATAAGCCAGAATCTCAATAATAGTGGCTATTCCTGTTGTAATAAGTGTAGGCAGACCTGCAAGCCATTCAAAATGCTCATTCATAGGAATCCAATTGAAATAAGAGGCAAGACTTACGATAAACATGGGAAGAAATACCCGGAAGCCTGTAGCAGCCGCCAATCCAATGCCGATAAACGCACTGATTATATAAGAAAAATAGGGAATATTGTCTAACATATTAATTTTCAGATTTATTGTTTTCTCTAAAAATACAAAAACTATCTGAAATTAAGAGTACGGTTGATTTTTGAGTCCCGGGATACGAGTTTCGAGCTTCGCTATTTGTGATTTACTGTAGAATAAAAAAAGTACCGATGTAATAATCAGCGTAAATCTGTGTGATCCGTGGGAAAATAAAAAATCTGCATGGTTAGCATAATCCGCGAGATAAAATACATCACAGATCTTTTATTCTAAAGGAAAATTACTTTTTCTGTGCTTCACAAAGCTTTATAAACTGAGCCTCTACATCCTGAAATTTCGGAGGCATCTCAGCAGAAACCCAGAACAGCATCGCCACAGTTTTTTCTCCAAACGCTTGTTTAAACAAATCTTTGTTCAGACGATAGCATTCTCTCAGTAATCTTTTGATACGGTTTCTGTGCACTGCTCTTTTAAAATATCTTTTAGAAACAGAAACTCCAAATTTTGCTTCTTCTACAGGAAGATTGGGTTTGTCTTTCAGAATAATGATTCTCAGATTTCCACTCGTTCTCCATTTGCCTTTTTCAAAAAGCAAACTGATCTCTGTGTTTTTTTTGAGCTTTTCCGCTCTGGGATATTGGAAATTTGTCATTTACGGAGTGTAAATAGGGGTTTTTATTTTTTCTCCCATCTATTTCACGAATTTATATACGAAATCGTTTTGTAAATCCGTGAAATAGGCTGGGGAATATTTTAATCCTGGTTTAATAAATGATTAATCACTTCTGAAGCGGTATACAACCCGAAAATGGCAGGCATATAGCTTATTGTTCCGTAAAAAGATCTTTTATAATTAGTTCCATCAGTCATTTTCAAACTTTCTTCATCCTGAATATCATTGGCAAAAACACAACGAACTCCTTTGTCAATTTTTGCTTTTTTCAGCCTTTTTCTTACCTGTCTTGCAAGGTGGCAATGTTCAGTTTTGCTAATATCTCTTACCAATACTTTGCTTGGATCGGTTTTTCCGCCGGCTCCCATTGAACTTACAATTTTTATCCTTCTTCTTTTGGCAGCGATAATCAGGGAAAGCTTTGGCGTAACACTGTCGATGCAGTCCAGAACATAATCAAATTTTGCAGAATCCAAAACTTCATCCATTCTTTCCGGATTCAGAAATTCATTGATTTTCGTTAAATTCAGCTGTGGATTGATGTCAAGAAGTCTTTCAGCAACCACCTCTACCTTATGTTTTCCGACCGTAGAATGCAAAGCAGGAAGCTGTCTGTTGATATTGGTGATATCTACTGTATCGCCATCCACAATCGTCATATTTCCCACTCCGGCTCTTGCAAGAAATTCCGCGGCAAAAGAACCTACTCCGCCCAGGCCTACTACAAGCACATTGGCTTTTATGAGCTTTTCTAATCCATCTTCTTTTATCAAAAGTTCAGTTCTTTCCAGCCAGTATTTATCCATTTTTTATTCTGTGTAAATTTTCTAAAATTTGTTCATTGAGTTGTTCCAAAGAAACTTCTTTTATTTCCGAAACTTTAACGTACAATTCTTCGATGTTAAAATTTTCATTGTCAGTCTCTAAAAAGATTTTGTCTAATGGAGTGTTTTTCAAAATATCCTGCAAAGATAAATTATACAAAACAGCTTTTCCAAAACTCAGGTAAAAATTATTGGCAAGAAGATCTTCAGCAATTTGATGTTTTTTATTAAAACCATGAATGATCATAGGCTGTTGCGCCTTCTTTTTAAATGAAATAACCTCATAAAATTTTCTTACACAATGAATAATCAGAGGTTTTTTTACTTCATTAGCAATCTTAATCTGCATTAAAAAGACTTCTTCCTGAATTTTATGATCAACAGAAACTAAAGAATCCAAGCCGCATTCACCAATGGCAAAACAGTTCTGAAATATCATATTTTTCATCCACAAAAACTGCTGTTCTATATTATTTACATCAATATCCTGAGGATGAATTCCGATAGAATAAGGGGAATCAGGCGGAATTTGCTCAATGTTCAGATTGTAAATTCCGTTTCTGATGTTTTTTTTATGATGGTGAAAATCAAAAAAGTCCATATTCAAAAGTAAGGATTTTTCAGAATTAATTTAAAATTATTAAACGTACGTTTATAAATGTGTTAAAAATTTCTTAACTTTACTCAAAGTACACTTCATGAAAAAAAAATTTACAGAAAAACAGATTCACATACTGGATATTGCAGAAGAGCTGATTGCAAAAAAAGGATACGAGGGAACTTCTGTAAGAGATATTTGTTCTAAAGCAAATATCAATGTTGCCATGATCTCTTATTACTTTGGTTCCAAAGAGAAAATGATGTCTTACCTCTATCAGTACAGGGTGCTGAAGACCAGAGAGAACTTTTCGGAATTTGCGGATACCATCAAAGAAGGGAAACCGGAAATGCAGTTGCGGGAAATGATTAAATATATTGTTTCTCAGCTTTTTAAGTATAATTATTTCCACGGTTTTGTGACTCAGGAGCTTCGTCATACAGAAAATCTGAAAGATGAATTGCTTGATTTCTATCAGTTATTCGTCAAAAAGCTGGATGAAGTCATTAAAAAAGGTGTTGCATCAGGTGTTTTTACTTTTACACCAAAGCCTGAAGATATTCTTACCATGATTATCGGATCTACTTTATTTGTAATCAGGAACAAAAATTTCTATGAGCTCTATGTTCCGAGCAAAAATGAGGAAACCTATGCAAAAGAAGCTGAGAAAAAGGTGAGAATGAATCTTTTATTAAGTGTTTTTGCGATTCTGGGATACGCTGCAGACTAAAATTACGTTAAATATTCATAAAAAAAAATCTATTGACAAAAAAGTTATATTTTTGCAAATTAGTAAATCGGCTGTATAATCCGAAAACTGTTGAACTTTTTATATGAAAAAATATATTTTAGGTCTTTTTGTTGTAGCGGTGATTTCATCTTGTGTAAGCCAACAGGAAAGAGCAATGAGAAGTGCTGATAAAGAATTTATCTTAAAGGCAGCTAATGAAAATTTCGCTAAGAAAAAGTGGAAAAATGCATTGGCGCTTTACGACAGACTTGCAAATCTTGTGGCAGGAACGGATGATTTTCCTAATGTAGGTTTCAACACTGCTTATGCTAACTACTATGACAAGAGTTATAAGCTGGCAGGTCACCAGTTTAAAAACTTTGCAGTGAGTTTCCCAAAAGATCCAAGAGCTGAAGAAGCAGCGTATATGTCTGCATTGTGCTATTATGAAGGATCTATGGATTATAACTTAGATCAGTCCAGTACAGAATTGGCTATTAATGAGCTTCAGGAGTTCCTGAACAATTATCCCAACTCTGAAAGGTCTAAAAATATCAGCCAACTTATTGATGAATTGTCTTATAAGCTTGAATTTAAAGCTTACGAAAACGGAAGACAATACTATAAAATGGGAGAGTATAAAGCAGCGAATGTAGCATTTGAAAATGTTTTAGAAGACTTTCCAAGTACAAAACTTCGTTCAAAAATTTATGATTATATCATGAAGTCACGTTATGAACTGGCGATGAAATCAGTATATAATCTTAAAGACGAGCGTATTGAAAGTGCTCTGACTTACACAAAAGTGGTAGAGAAAGAGCTTCCTAATACAGAATATTCTAAAACGGCATTAGATCTTAGAGAAAAACTGGAAAAGGAAAAACAAAACTTCGTTGTTGTTAAAAAACAAACTGAAGCAAGAATTGCAGCTTTAACGGCAAGACAGAAAAAAGAAGCTGAAAAACTGGCAGATAAAGATAAAGCTGATCAGCAAATAAAGGATCAGATCAGCAATGAAAAGAAAGCAATCCAGTTACAGAGGGACAGTGCGGCACTTAAGACGCCTCCTCCTGCAGCGACTTTCAAAATTCAAAGATAATTCGTAAATTTGCCATCTTAAAATAAAATAATTTTCTCAAAATGAGTGTAAAAGATACAAAAGCAGAAGTAAATACTATTACTTACGATAAAGATAAGATTGAAGATAAAGTAGGTTCAATCTATGAAGCTATTGTTATCATGGGAAAGAGAGCAGAGCAGATCAATGCGGAGATCCGTACGGAACTTCACAACAAATTGGATGAATTTGCTGTTCATAATTCTACATTAGAAGAGGTTTTCGAAAACAGAGAGCAAATTGAGATCTCTAAACATTACGAAAAGCTTCCAAAGCCAACTTCAATTGCTATTGAAGAATGGTTAAACGAAGATGTTTATTTCAGAAAAACAGAAGAAAGAAAATAATCAATCATCTGTGTTTTAATAAATCAAGGTCATAAAGGAATTCATTTCTTTTATGACCTTTTGTTGTTTTAAAGCCTCATTGTGTGGGAAAAAATAAGTACTTTAGTATTTCAAAAATTAGAACTAAATGAGTGTTTCCGGTAAAAAGATACTTATCGCTGTCTCTGGAGGAATTGCGGCTTACAAAATTCATTTTCTCATCAGAGATTTTGTGAAGAAAGGAGCCGAAGTACAGGTTATTATGACTCCTGATGCTGAAAACTTTGTGACGAAACTAAGTCTGTCTACATTATCCAAAAAACCTGTGTATTCAGATTTTTACAGCAGCAACGGAACATGGAACAGTCATGTGGAAATGGCTTTGTGGGCAGATGTTATGATTGTCGCTCCATGTACGGCCAATACACTGTCTAAAATGGTCCACGGAATGTGTGATAATCTGGTTATTGCAACGTATATGTCTGCAAAATGCGCGGTATTCATTGCTCCTGCAATGGATCTTGATATGTATGCACACCCTTCTACAAAAAAGAATCTGGAGCTGGCAGAAAGCTTCGGACATATAATCATACCTGCGGAAAACGGAGAGTTGGCAAGCGGACTGATCGGGCAGGGAAGAATGGCAGAGCCGGCAACGATCTTTACTACAGTTGAACATTATTTTCATTCAGATAGCCATTCCGGAAGTCTTGATGGGAAAACGGTTTTAATTACTGCAGGACCTACTTATGAAGCTATTGATCCGGTAAGATTCATCGGAAATCATTCGTCTGGGAAAATGGGCTTTTCTCTCGCAGAAGAAGCTTCGAAAAGAGGCGCAAGAGTAATCCTGATTTCAGGGCCAAGTTTTCAGACCCTTAATGATCCAAATGTTGAACTTCATAAAGTAACTTCGGCAAAAGAAATGCTGGCCAAAGTATTTGAATTTTACGACAGAATAGATATTGGGATTGCCAGTGCGGCAGTAGCAGATTATGCTCCAAAAGAAGTGGCTAAGGAAAAGATCAAAAAAAATGATGAAAACCTGACGATTGAATTGGTTAAGAATCCTGATATCCTTAAAACAATGGGGGAAAAGAAGACTCACCAGTTTCTGGTAGGATTTGCCCTGGAAACCCAAAATGAAGAGGAAAATGCAAAAGGAAAACTGGAAAAGAAAAATCTGGATATGATTGTTCTGAATTCTCTTCGTGACGAAGGTGCTGGTTTTAAAAATGACACCAACAAAATCAAAATATTTACAAAAACAGAGAAAAAAGAATTCAATCTGAAATCAAAGGATGATGTAGCAAAAGATATTCTCAATTTTGTAGAGGCTCAATTTTTAAAATAATTTTAATAAATTTCCGTTCTCAATTTTTAATAGACAATGAAAAAAATTATAAGTTTATTTTTTCTGTTTTTTCTATATACCCAAAGTTTTTCTCAGGAGCTGTTGGCAACAGTACAGGTAAACTCCAATCAGCTTGGGGGAAGTAACCAGCAGGCCTATAAAGCATTGGAGAAAAGTCTCAGGGATTTTATTAATAATACCAGTTGGACGGGTAAAAAACTTCAGAATTTTGAAAAAATAAAATGTGCTTTTTCTATTGTTATTTCTGAAAGAGACGTAAATAAATTCAAAGGAACTATTGTTATTCAGGCAGTAAGACCTGTTTATAATACGACCTATGAATCTCCTTTACTGAACCTTCAGGATCAAAGATTTGCTTTTGAGTACATTGAAAATGAGAGTCTTATTTTTAATGAAAGACAGTTTTCAGGGAAAAATCTTACGGATGTGATCAGTTTCTATATCTATGTGATTTTAGGGTTGGATGCAGATAGCTTCCAGTCTATGGGAGGATCTCAATGGTATGCAAAAGCACAACAGATTGCTCAGAATTCCCAAAACAGAAACTATGAGGGCTGGAATACCATCAATGAGCCAAGAAGCCGTTCTATTTTGATCAACGAAATCATGAACCCAAACTGGGGTCAGTTGCGTTCTACCATTTATACTTACCACAGAGCAGGATTGGATAACCTTTTCAACCAGGATCAGACGGCCGGGAAAAAAGTGATTTTTGATGCGCTGATGCAGCTTAAAATGTACGAAAACAATTTCCAGCAGGCATTTTTCTTCAACCTGTTCATGGATACCAAAAGTGATGAAATTTTCAATATTTTCAATTCTGGAAATAATGGAGGCCTCATTCTTAATGACCTTAAACAGAATATGATTATCCTCTCACCAAAGAATATAGAGAATAAGTGGAATAAATGGAAAGTCTAAAATTTCTGAGTACGTTTAATAACAGATAGCATTATTGATGAGTGCACAATCAAAAAACGATTTCTTAACTCATTAAAAAAACTTAATTTTACCGTTCAAACTCAAATTGGATTATAACCCGGATTATCAATGCTTTCGAGAATTTACATTAAAAACTTTGCCCTGATTGATACCCTTGAAGTATCATTGAAAAATGGTTTACAGGTTATTACCGGAGAAACCGGGGCTGGTAAATCTATTATTTTAGGGGCTTTGCGACTTATTTTAGGAGAAAGAGCAGATGTAAAATCTATTGCCAAAACTGAAGAAAAAAGCGTTGTGGAAACCGAGTTTTCCCTCAACAATCAGTTTAAGAAATTCTTTATTGAAAATGATCTGGATTACGAGCTTCAGACTATTATCCGAAGAGAAATCCTTCCTTCAGGAAAATCCCGGGCTTTCATTAATGATGTGCCGGTAACGCTGGATATTCTTAAAGAACTTTCCTCACAACTCATTGATATCCATTCTCAATTTGAAACCTCTAACCTTTTTACCTCAGAATATCAGTTTAAAATTATTGACGGGCTTTCTGAGAATAAAAAAATCATAGAAGATTATCAACAGGAGTTTTCTGATTTTCAGACTCTTAAACTGTTGTTGAAAAAGCTGAAAACCCAGCTTTCAGAATCTAATAAAGAAAGTGATTATAAAGAATTTCTGCTTAACGAACTGGAAGAGCTTAAACTTGATGATGTAGACTATGAAGATGTTCAGAACCAGCTTTCCATTCAGGAAAATGCAGGGATGATTTCAGAAAATGTAGGCCAGATCTTATCAAGATTCCATCAGGAAGAAATAGGTATTTTATCCTTCTTCCATGAAGCTACAAATAAGCTTTCGAAAATTTCCGAAGTTTCCACCAGTTTTGCTGAACTTGATGAAAGACTTGAAACCTCTTTTGTAGAGCTTAAAGATATCATTTCCGAACTGGAACATGAGGCGGAGAGAGTTGAAATCAATCCGGAAAATCTGGTATACCTTACCGATCTTAATAACAAAATCAATGCTTTATTTCTGAAGCACAATGTTTCAGATCTTCATGAACTGATTGAAATCAGAAACCAGCTGGCAGGAGATCAGAAAGGAGCTTCGGATCTTGAATCACAGATTGAAGAAACGGAAAACAATATTTCTCAAAAAGAAAAAACACTTCAGACTCTTGCTGCAAAGCTTTCAAAGAACAGACATAAGAATGTTCCTGTTTTCATCAAAAAAGCAGAAGTCCTTTTGAAAAAACTAGGGCTGGAAAAAGCAAAAGTCGATATAGAATTACAGGATGCTGAAGAATTCAACCCGTTTGGAAAAGAAAATATCCAGCTGTTGTTTCAGGCCAATTCCGGTTTCCCTTTAAAACCTATCCAGACTGCTATTTCCGGAGGAGAAAGATCAAGAGTAATGCTTGCTGTAAAGAAGATTATTGCAGAAAGTGATGAGCTTCCAACCCTTATTCTGGATGAAATTGATACCGGAGTTTCAGGAAAAGTAGCTGAAGAGATCGGAAACCTTATGAGAGAAATGTCTGAAGACATGCAGTTGATTGTTATCTCTCACCTTGCACAGGTTGCCGCCAAAGGAAATGATAATTATAAAGTGGTGAAGCAGGATATTTCGGGCAAAACACAATCCACCATTATTCCTTTAAGCAGTGAAGAAAAACTGAACGAAATTGCCCAATTGCTTTCCGGAAGTAAAATTACAGAAGCCGCTCTGGCACAGGCAAAAGAACTTATAGGATAACGAGAGAAATCTAATTTTCGTTAAAAATTTGTAACATATTTTGCATTATATTTACTAATGTAAAAAACTAACATATGTTTCTAAAGTTCCTTAGGCTTGAAATCAAAAGCTTCTTTCGTGGTACATCTTTAGGGATCAATCTGACCATGAAAATCCTCCGTTTCATAGGAATTCTTTACTTCATAGGATGTCTTATTGGGGGTGCCTTTCTTGCTTTTTTCTACATTCAGGAAGAAATGCATCAGAATCCTTTAAAGATGGTTTCAAAATTCATGATCGTTGCGTGGATTATAGATTTGGTTATTAAATATTTATGGCAGGAAGTTCCTACACAGAATATTAAGCCATTTCTTACCATGAATATCAGGAAGAATACACTGGTCAATTATATGCTGGCCAAAACCTTTCTTTCTGCATTCAGCTGGCTGACCTCATTATTCTTTATCACATTTTCCCTGATTGCTTTATTCAAAGGATATAGCATTATAGGAATGCTGGTGTGGCTTATTGGAGTCATAGCATTGCTCTATCTGAATAACTTTATCAATATTTTTTTCAATGGGAAAGAGCCTTTAGCTATTGCCATTGGAATCTGTTTTGTGATCATCGGAAGTCTGGGATACTACAATATCATTCCGGTTTTATCATATTCAGAATCAGCTTTTTTAAGCTTCTATGAAAAACCTTACTTTGCGCTGATCCCTGTTATTCTGTTTGTCCTGCTGTGGTGGATTTGTTTCCGTTATCTGCGTAAAGAATTTTATCTTGATCAGGGGCTTGAAGCTAAGAAAACAGTAGGGAAAACAGAAAATATAGCTTTCCTGAATAAATATGGTGTTATTGGTACATTTATCAATAACGATGTTAAAATGCTGAGACGTAATAAGGTCGCAAAAGGTATTTTACTCGGCAGTGTTATGTTTCTTTTTTATGGATTGCTGATGTTTACTTCTTCACTATACAAAACCCCTGCAATGATGATGTTCATGGGATTATTTGTAACAGGTGGTTTCCAGTTTCTTTTTGGGCAGAGGGTGCCGGCTTTTGACAGCTCATATTATCCTCTGATGATGACTCTGAATGTTCCGTACAAAGAATATTTAAAAGCAAAATGGTGGCTGATGAATATTGTAACCGGAGCTTCTATAATTATAGCACTTTGCTATGCTTATTTTGGCTGGGAAGTATATGTCACATTTTTTGCAGCAGGATTGTACAATATGGGGGTGAATTCTCAATTTACTTTGTGGTCGGGAGCCTTCAACAAAACTCAGATTGACCTGAACTCAAAGGAAAAAAGACTGGGACAGAAAGGAAGTTTTAATATGGTGGCTATACTTTTATTGATTCCTAAAATGCTTCTTCCTATGGGAGTATTTGCTTTGGCAAAATATTTTACAGGAATTACAGGTGGAGTGGTAAGTATTGCTATTATTGGAGTTATCGGATTTTTTATGAGAGAAAAGATCTTCGATATTATTGTAAAACAATATAAAAGAGAAAAATACAGCGCACTTGATGCATTTAAAAATAAAGGTTAAATCATGATCAACATACAAAATTTATCCAAGACATACGGAACAGCAACTGTTCTTAATATCGAACATCTTGAGATTCCAAACGGGGAAACATTTGGCCTTGTAGGAAATAACGGAGCAGGAAAAACAACTCTTTTTAGCCTGATGCTGGATTTGATTCAGGCAAGCACAGGATTTGTGAGTATTGACGGAATTAAGGTCAATGAATCCGAAGCCTGGAAAAATAAAGTTTCAGCATTTGTAGATGATACCTTTCTCATTGGTTATCTTACTCCAGAGGAATACTTTTATTTCATCGGGGAGCTGAGAGGTCAGAACAAAGCATCTGTAGATGAATTCCTGAAACCTTTTCATGATTTTTTCAATGGTGAGATCCTGAAATCAGGGAAATATATCCGTGATCTTTCAAAAGGAAATCAGAAAAAAGTAGGAATTGTAGGAGCTATCATTGGAAATCCTGAGATTATTATTCTCGATGAGCCCTTTGCCAATCTCGATCCTTCTACACAGATCAAACTTAAAAATCTGATCAAAGAATTATCAAAACAAGATGGTGTTACTTTCCTTATTTCCAGTCATGATCTTTCACATACAACAGAAGTATGTAACAGAATCGTGGTGGTGAACAAAGGTCTTTTGGTAAAAGATATTCAGACCAATCCGGAAACTTTGAAAGATTTGGAACAATATTTTGCAGATCAGGTTTCAGTTTCGGATATTTAATACCACAAAAATAGAGGTATGAATACGACAGAATCACAGAATGTGACAGACTATCCAAATAGCAATACTATTTTCATGGTCTGGAAACTTCATGACAGCCCGCAGCTGAAAGATATTTTTCAGGAGCTATGTGCTTTGGTTTTAAATCTTAATAATTCGGTTTTTAACCGTTTCCCGGACAGCAGGGCAAGTTGTGTAATGGGAATTGGTGCTGAAGCATGGAGGAAGCTGGAACTTCCAATGCCACTGCCAAAGGAATTGACTGGTTTTGAAGAAATAAAAGGAGTAAAACATACGGCTGTCTCCACTCCCGGAGATCTTCATTTTCACCTGAGAGCAGATAACAAAAGCCTGATTTTCGATATGGCGGTTGAAATATCCAAATTATTGAGTTCGGTAGCTGAAAGTATTCTGGAGATTCACGGATTTAAATATTGGGATGCACGTTCCATTCTTGGTTTTGTAGACGGAACGGAAAATCCGCATGGTGACGACCGTGATTATTTTGGAAAAATAGGAGATGAAGATCCTCAATATAAAGGAGGAAGTTATCTTTTCGTTCAGAAATACCTTCACAATATGGATGCCTGGAAAAGCCTGTCCACAGAAGATCAGGAGAAAGTGATCGGAAGATCAAAGGAAAATGATATTGAAATGTCTGATGATATAAAACCTTCCAATTCACACATTGCCTTAGCCAATATCGAAGGTGAGAATGGAGAGGAATTGAAAATAGTCAGAGATAATATGCCTTTTGGTAACCCATCTACGAATGAGTTCGGAACCTATTTTATAGCCTATTCAAGTACATTTACCACAACAAAAAAGATGTTGACCAATATGTTTATAGGTGATCCACCAGGAAATTATGACAGAATCTTAGATTTCAGTACTGCAGTTACAGGAACACTTTTCTTCGTTCCCACCAGAAATATGCTTGATGAATTCTCAGGATAAAATATAAAGGCTGTCTTATTCTAAGGCAGCCTTTTTCCTTTATTAAGTAATATCAATAAAAATATTTTTAAAAAATTGTAACCTTTTTTTGTTTTGAGTGTCTTTAAGATAGAAACAGCATAAGCATGAAACTTTTGTTCGGAAATAAAAAGAATGATTTGTTGAGCCTCCTGAAAAAACAGGATCCGGCTGCACAGAAGATTTTCTATGAACAGAATGTAAAGAGATTTCTGAGCGTAAGCAAAAGCTATGTGAGCGATTTGTATCAGGCGGAAGATTGTCTTATTAAAGCATTCTGTAAAATTTTTAAGCATATAGAAAGCTTCAGAGGAGAATCGAACCTGGATAGCTGGGCGAGGAGAATTGTCGTTAATGAATGTCTGAATTTTATCAAAAGCCATAAAACAGTATTCTATCTGGACGAAATCAACCAGTCTTTTCACGAAGACATTCATGAGGCGGAGATAGATTGTGATTTTAATGCACAGGAACTTTTGGATCAGCTTCCCGATGCCTACAGAATGGTTTTTAACCTGTATGTACTGGAAGGCTATTCTCATCAGGAAATTGCTGATACTTTGCAGATTTCAATTGCAGTGAGCAAAACCCAGTTGTTTAGAGCAAAAGAAAAATTAAGAAAGATCTACTTTCAACAACAAAAAAAAGTGAAAAATGAAAACGTCTAAAGATAATATTGAATGGCAGATCAAAAAACAGATGGAGGAAAGGGAAATTACCCCATCGCGCGATCTGTGGTCTGAAATTGAGCTTCAGAACAGCAGTAATCGTCCCAGATTACAGGTGAACTGGATATTAATAGCGGCATGTTTCCTGTTGACATTTGGTTTAGGGAGTGTTTTCTTTTTTCTTAATCAGCCTTCAGAAACACAACCGGAAATTGTAAAGAAAACAGCAAAAAATAATGAAGAAGAAATTATAAAAGCTCCTGTTCAGAATAATATTCCGCTGGCAGTTGAGAATAATGATAAAAAGGAAGTGAAGAAAACACTTTCAGAAGATAACAAAGAAGTTATTTCTCCATTGGCAATGGGGGAAAATAAACTTCTTCCTAAAGAAATGATTCCTATTAAGAAACTGGATATTCCTCAGATTTCCAATCCTAGACTGATGGCGAAAGCCGATTCTTTAAAAACTCCGGTTAAAAAGAAAAAATATGTAGATCCTTCCACACTTCTTTTCTCAGTAGAGCATAAAGATGTCATCGAAAAAACAAAAGATGGAAGTAACGTGGCAACTACTATTGATTTGAATGCCAGATAATTTATCCGTAATAAATAAAAAATAATACTATGATCAAGAAATTAATCGTAATGGGATTGCTGTGCTTTTTTTCAGCGTCAATCCATGCACAAAAGAAATTCAATATTAATCTTTCTTCTAAAAAAGATACGGAGGTAAGCCCGATTGTAAAAGAGAAAGTAGAAGAATATGCAGTTAAAATCAACGCTATTATTCAGGAAGAAAAAAAACTGATGGAGGAGGAATTGGTAGTTTTGCAGGCAAAAAATCTCAATAAATCTGATTTCGACAGAGAAAAAGCTCTGATTGCAGATCGGTATTCTGAGAAAATGGATAAAAGAATTGAGGAACTTGGATTTGATCTGGATGATGTGATTCAGAAGCAGGTAAGATATTCTCTTTTGAATACAGATGTTACGTCCAAAGAAGAACTTAAAGAAAAGCTTTTGAAAAAATTCCGTCCCAGCAGAAGCTTTACAGGATATTTCTCCTACGGAATTATGACATTAACGAATAGCTCTCCGGATAATGTACTTGATAAAAATATCGGATATGCCAATAACCTGGAATTTGGTCTTAAACTCAATTATCAGCTTAGCAGAACAAGTCCCTGGGCTATTATTTCCGGATTAGGATTCTCCTGGAGAACGGTAAGAGCAGATAATAATATGCTGTTTACAAGAAGTGCAGATCAGGGAGTTGCTTTAGTTCAAGCTAACGAAAACCTTGATAAAAGTAAACTGAGAACTGGGTATATTATGGTTCCTTTGGGGGTACAATATAATTTCTCCAAGCTTAAGAATGCAGGAATGGATATCCAGTACCGCAGCTATTACACCGGATTTAAAATAGGAGCCAATGTATACGGAGGGGTAAAAATGTCAACCAACAATATTATAAAAGATGGTGATGGTGAAACCAGAGACCGTGGAAATTATCAGGTGAATCCTTTTGTATACGGAGCACAGATTACGGTTTCCTATAACAGCTTTAGTCTCTTTGTTAAAAAAGATTTCAGCAACTTCTTTAAAGACAGCTATTTCAAAAATGATAAAGCATTGATATTCGGCCTGGCTATTGGATTAGATTAAATATATTTTAATAGCAAACGAAAAACTCCGGGAAAAGCTCCCGGAGTTTTTGCATTGTATCAGTTATAGAATCATTATTTTAAACTTCCTACCATATCTTCTGGTTTCACCCACTCGTCAAACTGTTCAGCAGTTAATAAACCAAGATTAACAGCCTCTTCTTTTAACGTTGTCCCGTTCTTATGAGCGGTTTTTGCAATCTTAGCTGCATTTTCATATCCGATATGAGTATTTAATGCTGTCACAAGCATTAAAGATTTGTCTACAAGCTCTTTAATTCTCTCATGGTTCGGTTCAATACCTACAGCACAGTGATCATTGAAGGAAATACATGCATCAGCAATCAACTGGGCCGACTGTAAGAAATTGTAAGCCATAACCGGTTTGAAAACATTCAGCTCATAATTTCCCTGAGTTCCGGCAAAAGAAATGGTGGTGTCATTTCCTAAAACCTGTGCACAAACCATCGTCATTGCCTCATTTTGAGTAGGATTTACTTTTCCAGGCATGATAGACGATCCCGGTTCATTCTCAGGAATATGAATTTCCCCGATTCCTGAACGAGGACCTGATGCCAGTAATCTGATATCCTGAGCTATTTTATATAAAGACACAGCCAGTTGCTTTAACGCTCCGTGAGATTCAACAATCGCATCGTGTGCAGCAAGGGCTTCAAATTTATTTTCTGCAGTAATAAAAGGATGGTTGGTAAATTGGGCAATATATTCTGCCACCTTTACATCGTAGCCGTTAGGAGTATTCAATCCTGTACCTACAGCTGTTCCTCCCAATGCCAGCTCAGAAAGATGGGGTAATGTATTTTTCAAAGCTCTCAATCCGAATTCCAGCTGAGCCACATATCCGGAAAATTCCTGTCCGAGAGTAAGCGGAGTAGCATCCATCAGGTGGGTTCTCCCGATTTTTACAATATCTTTGAAGGCTTTTGATTTCTCAGCCAGTGTATTTTTTAATTTCTCTACTGCAGGAATAGTTACCTCCACTACTTTTGTATACGCAGCAATGTGCATGGCAGTAGGATATGTGTCATTGGAAGATTGGGATTTATTCACATCATCATTCGGGTGAATTTCAGATTTTTCACCCAACGTTCCTCCATTATTAACATGGGCTCTGTTGGAAACGACTTCATTGACATTCATGTTCGATTGCGTTCCGGAACCTGTCTGCCAGATCACCAACGGAAACTGGTCATTAAGTTTTCCCTCCAGAATTTCATCACATACTTTAGCGATCATATCTCTTTTTTCAGCAGGAAGTACTCCCAGATCTGTATTGGTATAGGCTGCTGCTTTTTTCAGATAAGCAAAAGCTTCAATGATTTCTTGCGGCATTGAACCCTCAGGTCCGATTTTGAAATTATTTCTGGAACGTTCCGTCTGTGCACCCCAAAATTTATCTGCAGGTACCTGCACTTCTCCCATGGTGTCTTTTTCTATTCTGTAATTCATATTATTTATTTGATTTTTCTTTTGTTAAAATGAGATCCTTTATATCGGGCATATTCCTCCCCACATCATAGCTTATAAAACATATTGGGCCAACTGATTTTAAATTTAGTCTCATGCTGTCCTGCAAGACATTAAATAGAGTTAAAGTTCCTGTGGAAAATATGCAATCTTCGTAGCGTTGTGAAGAAAATTTAGCCTCTTTAATAGAAATAACAAACTCATTTTTTTCATTAGTTGTTACATCAGATTTTAAAATTGTAAACCTTTCATTTTGAAAATTGATAAACGAAAAAGTAATAGAATGGGGTGTTTTTTCCAAAATCTCAAATTTAATTGGATGCCCCTCAACTTTTCCGGTCCAAGTTCCTGAAAGTTGTATCGTATTTTCATATTGACCGAAATAGCTACTGTACATTATAAAACAGAAAAAAATGACTAATGTATTTTTCATTAAATTGAATTATGCAAATTTGAAATCTATTACAATAACATTCTATAAAGGTACTTATAAACTCAGAAATCTCCAATTTATAATCATTATAAATATCAATATAAATGACTGATTTTACTCATATTTTTTTAAAGGAGGCGTATTTTTGTACAAACAAAAATTGAATGGATTTTAGATATCAGGATCCGTATCCTATTCAGAAGGATGATACGGTGTACAAAAAGCTTACATCAGACTATGTAAAGGTTGAAAAACTAGGGGACAGAGAAATTTTAACAGTAGATCCGAAGGGATTGGAATTATTAGCCGAAGAAGCGATGGCAGATGTTTCTTTCATGCTTCGTACTTCCCACCTTGAAAGCCTTAGAAGAATTATTGATGATCCTGAAGCTACAGATAATGACAGATTCGTTGCTTATAACCTTTTACAAAATGCTGCAGTGGCTGTTGAAGGAGCGCTTCCTTCATGTCAGGATACAGGTACAGCCATTGTAATGGGGAAAAAAGGAGAAAATGTGTACACAGGAGTAGAAGATGGAGAGTACCTGAGCAAAGGAATTTTCAATACTTACCAAAAAAGAAATCTAAGATATTCTCAGGTTGTTCCTTTGACGATGTTTGAGGAGAAGAATTCAGGGTCTAACCTTCCTGCACAGATTGATATCTATGCTAAAAAAGGAGATTACTATGAATTTTTATTCTTAACAAAAGGAGGAGGTTCAGCTAATAAAACATTCTTATATCAAAAAACGAAATCTTTATTGAACGAAAAATCTCTTGAAGAATTTGTTAAAGAAAGAATTTCAGATCTTGGAACAGCGGCTTGCCCACCTTACCACTTAGCATTGGTAATCGGAGGAACTTCAGCAGAAGCCAACCTTGCTGCAGTGAAAAAAGCGTCAGCAAAATATTATGACAACCTTCCGACAGAAGGAAATGAGGCTGGACAGGCATTCAGAGACCTTGAATGGGAAGCTAAAGTTCAGAAAATATGTCAGGAAAGTGCAATTGGAGCTCAGTTTGGAGGTAAATACCTTACCCACGACGTAAGAGTAATCAGACTTCCAAGACACGCTGCATCTTGTCCGGTAGGAATGGGAGTTTCTTGTTCTGCAGACAGAAATATCAAAGGAAAAATTACAAAAGAAGGAATCTTCCTTGAGCAATTGGAACAGGATCCGAAAAGATTCTTGCCTGATACTCCTCCGCACCTGGAAGAAGCTGTTGAGGTTAATCTGAACAAGCCAATGCCGGAAATTCTTGCTGAGCTTTCTAAATATCCGATCAAAACAAGATTAAAACTGAACGGAACATTAATCGTAGCAAGAGATATTGCGCACGCAAAAATCAAAGAAATTATCGACAGTGGGAAACCAATGCCGGAATATTTTAAAAACCACCCAATCTATTATGCAGGACCGGCTAAAACTCCGGAAGGAATGGCTTCAGGTAGTTTCGGACCTACCACTGCAGGAAGAATGGATGTTTATGTAGACGAATTCCAAAGCCACGGCGGAAGTATGATCATGCTTGCAAAAGGAAACAGAAGTAAAGATGTTACCAATGCATGTCATAAATACGGAGGTTTCTATCTTGGATCTATCGGAGGACCAGCTGCTATTCTTGCGAAAGACAATATTGTGTCTGTAGATGTAGTAGACTTCCCGGAATTAGGAATGGAAGCGGTAAGAAAAATTGAAGTAAAAGACTTCCCTGCATTCATCATTTCCGATGATAAAGGAAACGATTTCTTCGCAAATCTTGCTCACTAATTAGTTTAAAATTAAAATAAATAACAAAATAGAACGCCGATCTTTTGTGTAAAAAGGAAAAAAGTTCTATTTTTGCCTAAAATCTTTAAGAGAATGATAACGATATTATCAGCATTTTGGCCGTTCTACCAGTTCCTTTGGACTATATTCTTCATTACTATGTTCTTAGTAGGATTCTGGTGTATTTTTATGTTCTTCGGATTAGTAATCCCAATGTGGCTAACTGAAGGTTTGAAAGAGTATTTCGGAAAAGTAAAGCCTTTCGACCCTGAAGATATCAGAAGAAAGCTTGTTTCTGAGCAGGAAGGTGTAGAGGTTATCTACAGCGAGCCTAAAGGAAACGGACCTTTCCTTCACGATCACGGACATCATCATTAATTGATTGTCATTGCTTTTTCACCTGAATTCTGAAAAAGTAATATCAAAGCAAAACAACATATATAAACCGCTTAATTATTTAGGCGGTTTTTCTATTTATTATTTCTCAGACTTTCCGGAGAGACACCAAACTTCTTTTTAAAAGCCCGCGTAAAGTTCTGGAGATATTCATAGCCGCATTCAATGGCGATCTCTTTGATCATAATTTCCTTATCTGTAATCAGTTTCCTGGCTTTTAACATTCTAAGTTCCGATATATAATGAGCAATCGTTGTATGATACTGAGCTTTGAATTCTTTTCTTATGATATTTTGATTCATACCAATATATTTTCCGATCTCTTCCGCTTTTATATTCCTGTGATAATTTTCATCAATGAATTTTCTGATTATTTCCGGAGTCTTTGGGGTAGATTCCAATGTGTTTTTCTCATTAAACTGTTCAAAAATCAGAATAAGAAGTTTGATGATTTTTGCTTCTATGAATAATTTCTGCATGATTCCTTTCTTGGTATACCCTAAAATTTCCTTTACGATCATATGCATTTCAACGGTCATGTCCGGAGGTGTTTCTTTATGCAGGAATATAAAATTATTATGAATCATATTTTCAAGAATCTCTGCATTCTCACGATTATGCTCAGGATTGATGAGGTTGAAAATATATTGATAATTGATCTGAATCTGCAGATATTTCAGGATTTCCTGATTTTCAGTCCATAATTCTGCAACATTTTCTTTAGGGGAATAATGAAGGATATATTGATTTTTCTTGAACAAAAATTGAGTTCCACAGTCATGAGCCTCCAGATTAATGGCATTGCTCAGAAAGAACAGAAGGTTAAAGCTTGACTTCCCTTCCAGCATATGAGACTTGAAGGTTTGGTCAGGACACAGATCTTCCTGCATAATGATTTTGATGTCTTCGGATCTGAACAAAAGTCCATTTTTAGATTGACTCCTCATACAACACATTTTTACGGCCATGGTACAACTTACTTAAGGGAAAAGTCCTTCGCAGGATAACCAAAAGTTCGAAAATGATAACTCGGGGTTAATTATGTGAGGTACTTTTGCGCAAAATTAAATTAAATTTAGAATAATTAAAAATAATATTTCATATGTTTAAAGATTTACATTTTGCAATAAAGAAAATCAGAACGGGATTAGCGCTGCTAACCCTTGCTGGAAGCTATATGTATGCCCAACAATGGGAAAATGTAGGAGGAGCTCAGGATGTATCTGCAGGAGGAAGCAGTTTTAATAATTTGGTTATTGATAATCAGGGAAATTATTATCTGTCATATTATGATGTTTCAGTAGCTAAAGGCTCTGTTCAGAAATTTAACGGAACCTCATGGGCTTACTTAGGGGGAAGCCCTGGAATTACTACAGGAACAGCAACTTACAACTCACTGTCAATAAGTCCAAACGGGAATAGTATTTATTATACCAACCAGCTTGGTTATCCAGGTTCCGGAATGGAAGTACGCTTGTTTACAGGATCTTTATGGTCTCAGCTTCCCAACGCTACGGATAGCTCTGTTAATTATCAGGCTTCCGCAGTATCAGCTGATAATATCATATTTACTTATGGATCTTATGGCTCAGGAACTGTTAAAAGATACTTTGGAGGAGCTTGGGAACAAGTAGGGAATGCAGGCTTTTCAGGAGGAGCTGAATTTGCTGAAATGGTCATCGGAACCAATAATATGGTGTATACCTGTAATGTTTCCGGAGGTTTGAAAGTATATCAAAACAGTACTGGTGCCAACTCAACACAAAACTGGAGTTTAGTAGGCGGAGCTGCGGCAGACGCTTCTTCTTCAGGAGAACAGTATAATGCTGATATTGCTTTAGATGGATCCAATACTATTTATGTAGCCTATGTTTCAAACTCAGGAGGAGGAAAAAAGGTAAATGTCAAAAAATTTGATGGGAATTCATGGGTGCAGGTTGGAAATGCTAACTTTTCCGAAGGAAGGGTACAACATGTTGCTTTAGCTGTAACAGAATCTGGGAAACCTTATGTGGTTGCCAGCCGTTTTGAAAATGACAATTTCCTGAGAAATACCGTTTATAAATTAGATGATTCACAAAACTGGGTTTCATTTGGAGGTGACTTCGTTTCCGATGATGAAGCAAAATACAATGATCTTGCAATAGATAAAGCACACAACTACCTTGTTCTGGCTTATTCTGACAACACCACAAAAGTTAAAAGAATTTCATTAACATTAAATCCTCAAACGTGCAGTAATACAGATCCAGGAGCAAATGTAGGTGACGTAGGCTGTGTAAGTTTTATGTATCGCGGTCAACAGGTAGCGTATTCTACAGTAAGAGGCGCTGACGGAAAAATATGGCTTCAACAGAATCTTGGAAGTACGCAGGTAGCTTCTTCAGTAGCCGATGCGAACGCCTATGGAGATCTTTTCCAATGGGGAAGATGGGATGATGGTCACCAGCTTAGAAATTCTCAGGTTGTACAGGCTCCATCGCCCAATACACCAGAAGGAACAAGTACCACGGGAGGAGGTTATATTGCCGGATCTCCAGCATGGTGGGCTGGTTTTTCAAGTGGAGATACATGGACAGGAGTATCAGCGGCAGATGTTAATGCATCGGCTGGAGTAGATCCTTGTAAAGCAATAGGTGCAGATTGGAAAATGCCTTCTCAGGCGGACTGGACTGCTTTAGTAGGAGCAGAAGGTATTGCCAATCCGGCAACGGCCTATAGCAGCAATCTTAAATTACCGGCTGGAGGATACAGAAGCTCCAGTGATGGTAACTTTACTTTTGTAGGACAAAGAGGTTATTTCTGGAGCTCTGATACATCAAGTCTGGGAGCAAAATATCTGTATATCGGATCAACAATTGCCAATCCGTCAGCAGGATCTATGAGAGGACAGGGATCATCGGTAAGATGTATCAAGCCCACAACTTCTTTGGGTACTTCAGAAACTACACTGAAAAATGCAGTAATAGGAATGTATCCTAATCCTACAAAAGGAATTCTTACGGTTAAATCTGATTCCGGAATTGAAAAAATAAATGTAGTAAATGCTGTAGGACAAAGAATGAATGTACAGTTTTCAGATAATCAGATTAACATGACTGAACTTCCTTCAGGATTATACATCGTAGAATTAAAACTTAAGAATGGACAATCCATTTCGAAAAAGATTATAAAAGATTAAACGAATTTCAAGAACATCGATTTTCGTCAAAAAATTAGTTCATTACAATTACTTTTATTGGGAGGCTCATGAAATTTTCATGAGCCTTTTTTTTATTTATTTTTTCCCGGAAAATTGAAATATTTGATGAAGACTGGACAAAAATAGTCGTTATGAAGAAAAATTTATGCTATATTCGATAAAAAAATAAGAAATGAAAAAGTTTTATTCCGTTGGTTTTCTGCTGATTACATTGTTTGTTTTTGGGCAGATCAATTATACCATTACCCCCAACCCATTCGATGAGACAGATGCTGTAACACTTACAGTTCAGGGAGATCAGATTGACGAATCTGCGTGGGGTGTTTCCAATAATGCCATCTATATCTGGTCCTGGTCTTTTGACACGAATTATCAGAACAGTCAGGATTGTCCTACCAATGGCAGCTGGAACAATTCCAGTGATGTAAATAAACTGAATTATAATGCAGCTACAGATAGTTACTCGCTTACTTTGACTCCAACAGCCTTTTTCGGAAGAACAGGAATAGGCAGGTTTGGATTTTTATTAAAAGATAAAACAGGATCACATCAGACCTCACCGGATATTTTTGTGAACGTAGGTACTTTAAGCTTAAGTCTTACCCATCCGCTGGCCAACAGTTTAACTTCTGTTCCCGTTGGGAATTCTATCAATATTACGGCTGCCTCTAATGGTAATGCTACATTTCAGTTAAAAGCCAACGGAACGGTTGTAAATTCAACAACAACGCCTTCACAATCCTATTCTTATAGTTATACTGTTTCTCAGGATGCCAGTATGGAACTTATAGCTACTCAGGGATCTAATTCTAAAACCGCAACGTTCATCCTACAGGTTCCGAGAAATGTAGTTTCTGAAGCAATCCCTAACTGGATTAAGCAGGGAATCAATTATCATCCGACAGATCAGACCAAAGTGGGACTTGCTTTATATGCGCCGGGTAAAAACTTTGTGCATGTCATCGGAAGTTTCAATAACTGGACAGTGAATGATTCTTATTTAATGAAAAGAGACACCACAAACCCGGATCTTTATTGGATTGAACTCAACGGGATTACCCCTCAACAGCTCTACACTTTCCAATACAGGACCAATGATTTGAGAAAAATAGCAGATCCTTATTCACCACAAATATTATCTTCTTATGATGATCCGTGGATTTCGGCTTCTACCTATCCAAACTTACCTGCATTTCCTGCCGGACAGGGTTTTGAAGTGTCAACATTTAAAACAGGGCAGACAGCCTATAACTGGCAGGTTACCAATTTTCAGAGACCCGCGAAACAAGATCTGGTGGTGTATGAATTATTATTGAGAGATTTTACACAGGAAAAGAACTGGCAGTCATTGATTAATAAAATTTCTTATTTAAAAAATCTAAAAATCAATGCTATAGAACTACTTCCGATCATGGAATTTGACGGAAACCTTTCGTGGGGATACAATACTTCCTTCCATTATGCATTGGACAAAGCTTATGGAACTCCTGAAAAATTCAAAGAATTTGTAGATCTGTGCCATCAGAACGGAATTGCTGTTATTCTTGATGTTGCGTTTAATCACGCTACAGGACGTTCACCTTTGGTAAGGCTGTGGAATGTAGATCCTGATGGTGACGGCTATGGAAATGTTGCGCCAGACAACCCTTATTTTAATCAGGTTCCGAAACATTCGTACAATGTATTTAATGATTTTAACCATACAAGTCCTTCAACGCAATATTACGTTGAAAGATGCCTTCAGCAATGGCTGACTGAATATCACATAGACGGATTCCGTTGGGATTTAACAAAAGGTTTTACCCAAAGCTGCTCTGAAAATGATGAAGCCTGTACCAATGCTTATCAACAGGATAGAGTGGATATCATGAAGCATTATGCTGACAGACAGTGGGCTATAGACCCGAATTCTTACATGATTTTTGAACATCTGGGAACTGATGCAGAGGAACAGCAATGGGCAAACTACAGGATAGTAGAAGGAAAAGGCGTTATGCTTTGGAATAAGCAGACAGAGCCTTACAACCAGAATACAATGGGGTATCAGGAAAACAGCAATTATGACCGTATGAATCACAGTCTTCATGGTTTTACCAATATGAGTGCTGTAGGATATGGAGAAAGCCATGATGAAGAAAGGCTGATGTTTAAAAACCTTGCCTATGGCTCCACTAATGGGAGCTATGATGTTAAAAACCTGAATACAGCTCTTGAAAGGATGAAAACTTTCGGTGCCACGTTCTTTACCATTCCCGGTCCGAAAATGATCTGGCAGTTTGGAGAATTGGGATATGAATTCAGCATCAACAGATGTGCTAACGGAACTATCGACAGCGGATGCAGAACAGATGAGAAACCTGTTGCATTTACATTAGGATATGATACCAATGCAAACAGAAAAGCAGTTTATGATACATGGGCTAAAATCATCAATATCAGAAATACCCATCAGGTTTTTAAATCTAAAACGTACAGTATAGAATCCAATAACCTTACGAATGATCCCAATGGGCTGATCACGAGAATTTATGTGTATGATGCAGCAATTACAACTGGAATAAAAAATATAGTAGTATTGGCTAATTATACTACTTCTTCCCAAAATGTGGTGCCTTATTTCCCTTACACAGGTCAATGGCAGAATCTGATGGATGATAGTATTTCGAATGTGGCTTCTACAACAACTCCGATTACTTTACAGCCTGGAGAATTCAGAATATTTGGAAACTATGCAGGTGCTTTGTCAACAATGGATATCAATGCAGGAAACAAATTGTCCCTTCAGGTTGGAGACAATCCGATACAAAACGGAATCGCTCGATTCATTTTCAATAAAGCAAAAAACGGAGAAATTTTAATTTTTGATATGACGGGTAAAAAGCTGGACTCTTTCAAGCTAGATAAAGAAAACGGTACTCATGAAACGAAAATCAGTTATCCACCGGGAACCTATCTGGTACAGCTGAAATCGGACACCGGAATTGCCATTCAAAAGATGATGATCAAATAAAAACAAATTATAAAGTTGTTTAACTTATCAAAAATGTTGAATATAGTAAAACCATTAAGAAGGATTTAAGAAATAAAGGGTAGTTAAGATGAATTATTCTGATTTTTAAGCTTAAAGCGAAGCTTATCTTAATACTCTTATCACCTTAATATCATCTTAATGTTTCAAAAATAAAAGTGTAAACAAGTTCTATAAAATAATGAAAGGCAGATTTGCAGTACAGCAGATCTGCTTTTTTGTATATTTAAAAAAATAGTCTACTTTTGCAGTAGATTTATCAAGAAAGGTGGAGGGATTTGGCCCGGTGAAACCTTAGCAACCTGCACGATTCCAGAAGTGTAAAGGTGCTAATTCCAACCCGGAGGGGGAGATAAGTGAAGTCAATATTCTATATGAATTCCATTTCTTGAAGTCTTGTGTATCTGCGGAAAGATCCGTCAGACTCGTATTATTAATTGGCAAGAACAAAAATGAAAAAATTAAGCACAGCTGTATTATTGCTTGGGGCAATGTTAGTCGCTGCTCAGGAGAATGAGGAGAAAGGCAAAGAAATAGAAGATATCATCATTGTCGGAAACCGAAATGTCAAAAGAACAAAACTGGAAACACCAGTTCCTGTAGATGTTATTAATATTGACAAAATACAAAGAAGTTCTCCACAAATGACGGCTCAGGATCTCCTGAACTATGTGATTCCATCGTTTAATGCCGTGAGACAGTCTGCTTCTGATGGGACAGAGCATATTGATCCTGTAACCTTAAGAGGAATGGGGTCAGATCAGATCCTGGTTTTACTTAACGGAAAAAGAAGACATTCTACCTCTTTAGTTAATTATCAGAATACTGTTGGAAACGGATCTGTAGGAACAGATTTAAGTACAATTCCTGTCATTGCGATTGATAGAATAGAAGTGTTAAGAGATGGAGCTGCAGCACAATACGGTTCTGATGCCATTGCAGGAGTGATCAATATTATTCTTAAAAAAAATACGGGAGCCTCAGCAAGTCTTACGTATGGATTGACTGGAAGAAATGATGGGGATACTTATCAGGCAGGAGCCAATTATGGGACTTCATTAGGAAAAAAAGAGGGTTATATCAACCTTTCCCTACAATTAAGCCATAGAGGAAAAACAACACGAACTCAAAATCATGATCTGGATATTTTTGGAAATAATTTTGCCTATGCATTTGCTGATGATCCGGAAGCGGCAAGAGCAGCAGATGATGCAAAGATTAAAGAACGAGGATTAACCCGTGACGATTTTAATTTTCAGATCGGAGATGCACAGATCAGACAGGGACAGTTGTTTTTCAATGCAGAATACCCTTTTAATGATCAATTTAAAATCTATTCTTTTGGAGGCTTCAGCATCAAAGAAGGAAAAGGGTTTGGTTTCAGAAGACTTCCAAGCGAAACGTCTAATGTGGTTTCATCCATTTATCCGAACGGATTTCAGGCAAATCTCGGATCACAAGTGTATGATGTCTCCTATGCTGTAGGAGCAAAATATAATGTTAATGATTGGTTTTTTGACCTTAGCAATACATTCGGAAGCAATACATTCAATTACAATGTTAGCAATACCAATAATGCATCTCTAGGAGCAAATTCACCAACCCGTTTTTATGCTGGAGCACACAGCTTTCTTCAAAACACAATTAATCTTGATGTTTCCAAAAAGATAAACCGTTTCAATATCGGATTCGGGGGAGAGTTCAGATTGGAACAATACCAGATCAAACCCGGTGATGAAGCTTCTTATACCCAATATGACACCAACGGAAATGTTGCCACTGAAGGATCAACAGTGCTTGGAGCGGGCGGATCTCAATCTTTTATCGGATTCTCTCCAAACAATGCAGTGAAAAAAGACAGACATTCCACGGCAGTATATGCAGATGTTTCCTATGATCTGGATAAAAAACTGAATATTGACGCTGCTGCCAGATTTGAAAATTATTCAGATTTTGGAAATACCCTGAATGGGAAATTAGCAGTGCGATATGAATTTGTAAAAAATTATGCAATTAGAGCAGCTGTGGGAACAGGTTTTAGAGCTCCTTCCCTTCAACAACAGTATTTTAATAACTCTTATGCCGATATTTCTACTTCCGGTTCAGGAATTGTAACCAAAGGGATTTTTCGAAATGATAGCGAAGCAGCCAGAATTCTTGGGTTTGATAAGCTTAAACAGGAAACGTCTGTCAATGCAAGCGCTGGATTTACCCTGAGACCTTTAAACAAACTCTATATTTCGGTAGACGGATACTGGATAAAAGTAAAAGACAGGATTGTAATTACCAGCAATATTACCGATCCCAGACTGGATCAGTTTAACGTAGAAAGCGGAAGATTCTTTACAAATGCCATCGATACTGAAACAAAAGGAGTAGATGTAGTTGTTTCTTATGACTGGATTCTTGGAAGCGGAAATTTAAATATTAATCTTGCCGGAAACTATACAGAAACAAAAATCACAGACTTTCATTTTCCGGAAAACTTAGGAACTCCTCAAAATGAATTCTTTGGCCCGGATCAGATCAACATCATTGAAACCCTGTCTCCAAAAACAAAAGCTTCATTAGGCTTGAATTATGGAATAGGAAAGTTCAATTTTCTCGTAAGAAATACCTATTTTGGTAAAGTAATAAGAGATGGTTATCCATTTGGAGGCGTTCAGGAATTCTCTCCGAAAGTCGTAACGGACATCAGTGTAGGGTATGACATCACAAAAAATATCAATTTTACAGTAGGAGCCAATAATGTATTTGATGTTTTCCCGGATCGCCAGATCTATGAAAATTCATATTATGGAGTATTCAAATATGCGCCGGTTCAAATGGGAACACTGGGAAATTATTTCTTTGGAAGACTTAATTTTAACTTTTAATCATTAAATGAGTACTGCTTCACATCAGATTGGCTGGAAAACAGCCGCCGCTATCGTCGTTTCCAATATGATCGGAACCGGGATTTTTACAACCCTGGGATTTCAGTTGTCCGATATTACCAATACCTACAGCATTTTCCTGCTTTGGAGTATTGGAGGAATTCTCGCCTTGTTCGGGGCTTTTTGCTATGCTGAATTAGGTTCATATTTTAAAGGAAACGGAGGCGATTTTATTTACCTCAAAGAAACCTATCATCCGATATTCGGATATCTGATAAGCTGGATTTCACTTATCATCGGATTTTCTTCTCCGGTTGCACTGGCAGCATTGGCAATGTCAAAATACCTTTCCGTATTCGATTATTCTTTTGGAAATGGGTTTGCCATTGCCGCAATATTTCTGGTTGCCATTGCATTATCATTTAGCCTGAAAACATCCAGTAGATTTCATAACTTTTTTACATTCATTAAGATTGCGTTCATTATTGTCCTGGTCATTCTTGGAGTAGGAATTTCAGGTTCACCGCAGATTGGGAACAGTCTCAATTTCAGTGACAGCTGGCAGCATGAGATGATGCTTCCTGCCTTTGCTACATCACTTGTGTTTGTTACCTATTCCTATACGGGCTGGAATTCAGCTTCTTATATCGCAGGAGAAATAAAAGATGTTCAGAAAAACCTTCCTAAATCTCTTATTATAGGAACTGTTTTCGTGACGGTAAGCTATATTCTGGTGAATTATATTATGCTGAAACATGCTCCTGTGAGCCAGTTGGCAGGAAAAGAAGATGTGATGGGAGAAGCTGCTGTCAATATGTTGGGACCTGCTTTTGGAAAGATTGTCAATGTTTTTATTGCCCTGCAATTGATAGCAACAATTAGCGGATATTTGTGGGTAGGTTCGAGGTTAACACAGGCTTTTGCAAAACATACCTATATTTGGAAACCCTTATCCGAAGGGAATAAAAAAGGAATTCCGGTAAGAGCCATTTTTGCTCATGCAGTGATTGCCTCTGTTATTATTCTGACAGGAAGTTTTAAAGAGATCTTTGTCTATACAGCTTTTATTTTACAGCTTTTTGCCAGCCTGGCAATTTCTACCGTGTTCTTTCTTAAGAAAAAAGACAGAAAAATCTTTAAATCTAATGCTTTTCATATTTTTCCGGTAGTTTTTCTGTTGTTCAGCATCTATATTCTTTATTTTACTTTCATTCATAATCCTAAAGAAAGCTTGATAGGATTGGGGATTATTGCAGTGGGAATTGTTTTATATCTGATTGACAGAAGGCTTTCTAAAAGATATTAAAGTACGTTTTGGTGATGCCGAAAGACGGATAAACAACTGGGAAATTGGGAATTTTCTTCATTTTGCGCCCTTTATCCCTAATGCTCAAAAATTTATGATGATTCGGAATTTTAATTTTGAATTAATAATCCTTATCTTTGCACCCACAAAATTTCTACAATGTCTAAATCATTAATTCCAAAATTAGAAGCTATAAAACAAAGATATAATGAGGTTGCAGACCTTATTATACAGCCTGATGTCATTTCAGACCAAAAAAGATATTCTTCTTTGAACAAAGAATATAGTGATTTGGGAAAAATTGTAAGAGTTTACGATCAGTATAAAAGTGCGCTGGATAGTATTGCAGAATCTGAAGAAATTATTGCAGACGGTTCAGACAGAGATTTGGTAGATCTTGCTAAAGAAGAAAAGCTGGAAGCTCAGGCTAAAATTCCAGGATTGGAAGAAGAGCTGAAAGTATTACTGATCCCTAAAGATCCTGCTGATGACAAAAACGTTATCGTAGAATTACGTGCCGGAACTGGAGGTGATGAAGCCGCTATTTTCGTAGAGGACGTGTACAGAATGTATACCATGTATTTTAAAACAAAAGGATGGAGACATGAAGTAACAGATTCCAACGAAGCTGCAAAAGGATACAAGGAATTGATCATGAAAGTGGAGGGAGAAGGAGTTTACGGAATCATGAAATTTGAATCCGGAGTTCACCGTGTGCAGCGTGTACCTGAAACAGAATCTCAGGGAAGAGTACACACTTCTGCCATTACAATTGCTGTTTTACCGGAAGCTGAAGAAGTAGATTTTGAATTGAACCCTGCTGATATTGAAATGCAGACTTCTCGTTCAGGAGGTGCCGGAGGTCAGAACGTAAACAAGGTTGAAACTAAAGTTCAGCTTACACACAAACCTTCCGGGATGGTAGTGGTTTGTCAACAAGCTCGTTCTCAGCTGGCTAACCGTGAGCTGGCAATGGAAATGCTAAGAACAAAATTATACGATATCGAATTACAGAAAGTACAGGGAGATATTGCAGCACAACGTAAATCTATGGTGTCTACAGGAGACCGTTCTGCAAAAATTAAAACGTACAATTACCCACAAGGAAGAGTTACAGACCACAGAATCAACAAGTCTATGTACAACCTTGATGCTTACATGAATGGAGATATTTCTGAAATGATTGATGCAGTAATCATGGCGGAAAATGCAGAGAAAATGAAGGGGGAAGAAGAAAATTACTAAAATTATCAATACATAAAAATAAAGCCTCTGACTTTTCAGGGGCTTTGTTTTGCCAAATAATAAAACAAAATATACACTATGAAAACCTACAAAATTATTTTATTGTTGTTGCTTACGATGATGGGGCAGCAGCTTATCGCTCAAACTGAAGTAAAGAAACCTAAAGAAGCCTTTGAGCTCTTCTTTGGTACTTTCGTGAACAATGATGAAGCAGCATTGGGTAAGCTTAATGAGTATTTAAAGCCTACAGTAGACGGACAAGTTGCTTATCAGGTGAATTTTAAAGAAACTTCACAGGAAATGATCAATGGCAGTGTAGAGAATTTTCTTTCAGCTTTTCCTAAAGGAACAGCTGCAGCATGTAAAAAAGAAGCACAAGATTATTTCACGGCGATGTTTGGGAACTTTAAAACCGGAAAACTTAACGTCAAAGAAGTGAAAGTGGTTCCTAATGAATACGTTGAAGGGCAAAAAATTGCAGAAATAAGTTATGCTGTAAGCTTCCTGGTTCCTTCCAAACTGACTTCTGGTCCAAAAGGAGATCTGAATAAAATAAAAACTGAGGATCTGAAAAAATATTTAATTCAGGCAGTTCAGGATTTTAAAAATGCCGATAAAACGGTAACAACAGATCAAAACTTTACTTTATATGAATTGAAAGAAGGAGATAAAATATACTATTGGAATGGAAGTCCGGATGAGATTGTTAGCAACCTTACCGATTTCTATTTTGAAAGCTTCGGTGCCAATGAATAGTTGAAATATCCTATAATAAATAAAAAAAGTCCCAATGTAAAGGGACTTTTTTTATTTCACATACTTTGCGTATTTTTGAGAAAAACCGATCAGTATGAATTTTAAACCTATATTGTTAACTGCTGGAGTGTTGTTTTCAGCATCTTTTTATTCTCAGAAAATGATTTATCCTAAAGCACTAAAAGGAAGCCAGACAGATTCCTATTTCGGAAGCGCTGTTTCCGATCCATTCAGAGATCTGGAAAATGATTCTGAACCTACAAAAAAATGGGTAGATGAAGAAGTCGCTTACAGTCAGAATTATCTATCTAAAATTCCGTTCAGGGATAAAATCAAAAGCCAGCTGAAGGATATCTGGAACTATGAAAAAATTTCAGCGCCTTTCAAAGAAGGAGATTACACCTATTATTCTAAAAACGATGGATTGCAGGCTCAGTCTGTTTTGTATAGAACAAACAATAAGACCAATGTTACAGAAGTATTTTTAGATCCTAATAAATTTTCAGAAAAAGGAACTACTTCACTTTCCAACCTGTCATTCAACAAAAAAGGAAACCTTGCTGCTTATTCTATCTCTGAAGGAGGAAGCGACTGGAATAAGATTATTATCATTGATGCAATTACCAAAAAGCAGATTGATGAAACTTTACTGGATGTAAAATTCAGCGGAATTTCATGGCAGGGAGATGAAGGATTCTATTATTCCAGCTACGACAAACCTAAAGAAGGTACCGTACTTTCGGGAATGACAGATAAACATAAAGTATACTTTCATAAACTGGGAACAAAACAATCTGAAGATAAATTGATTTTCGGAGGTGATAAAACCCCAAGAAGATACTTAAGTGCAGGCGTTTCTCAAGATCAGAGATACCTTATTATCTCTGCAGCTAATGCTACAAATGGTAATGAATTGTACATAAAAGACCTTAAAAAAGGAGGTGACTTTGTGCAAATTGTGAATGGGTTTGACATTAATGCCAGCATCGTAGATACACAGGGTGATGATCTTTTCATTTTTACAGATAAAGATGCCCCGAATATGCGTCTTGTGAAAACAACTATCGCTAACCCGGCTCCTGCAACATGGAAAGATCTAATTCCACAAACGGAAAACGTATTAGGAATTTCTTCAGGGGGAGGATATTTCTTTGCAACCTATATGATTGATGCCATAGATCAGGTAAAACAGTTTGATAAAACAGGAAAACTGATCAGAGAAATTACACTTCCCGGAAAAGGAAATATTTCAGGATTCGGAGGGAAAGAAAAAGAGAAAGATGTGTATTTCTCTTTCAGTAACTATATTACACCGGGAACTACCTACAAATTCAATGTAGACTCAGGAAAATCTGACGTGTATCAAAAACCTAAAGTGAAGTTTAATCCGGAGGATTACGTTTCAGAACAGGTATTCTATACTTCAAAAGACGGTACAAAAGTTCCTATGATGATCAATTATAAGAAAGGAACTAAACTTGACGGTAAAAACCCTACTATTCTATATTCTTACGGAGGTTTCAACATCAGCTTACAGCCTTCGTTCTCTGTAGTAAATGCAATCTGGATGGAAAATGGAGGTATTTACGCTGTTCCAAACATCCGTGGTGGTGGCGAATATGGTAAAAAATGGCATGATGCAGGAACAAAACAACAGAAGAAAAATGTTTTTGAAGACTTTATTGCTGCCGGAGAATACCTTCAAAACAAAGGCTATACTTCAAAAGAATATATGGCACTGTCAGGAAGATCAAACGGAGGATTATTGGTGGGAGCCACAATGACAATGCGTCCTGATCTGGCTAGAGTAGCATTTCCGGGAGTAGGAGTTTTGGATATGTTGAGATATAATAAATTTACGGCTGGAGCAGGCTGGTCTTACGACTATGGTACAGCAGAAGACAGTAAAGAAATGTTTGAATATCTTAAATCCTATTCTCCTGTACACAATGTAAAAGCAGGAACCTGCTATCCGTCAACAATGATTATTACCAGTGATCATGATGACAGAGTAGTTCCGGCACACTCATTTAAATTTGGTGCAGAGCTTCAGGAAAAACAGGCATGTAAAAATCCTATTCTTCTGAGAATTGAAAAGAATGCAGGACACGGTGCCGGAAGATCTACAGATCAGGTGATTAGTGAAAATGCGGATCTTATATCATTTGCATTATACGAGATGGGAATAAAGAAATAACTCTAAAAAAGAGATATATTTAATAAAACGGCTAATTTTATCTAAAATTGGCCGTTTTTTTTATGTTGTTGTGTTTATAATTATTATTTTTATGGCGGATATTTAAAGTTTATCAATTCTAAACTAATTAGGTAATTATGAAAAAAAGAATTTTACTAGTGTGTGCCTTGGCTGCTGGGCTTTCCAGTCTCCATGCACAGAGGTGGGAACCGGCCTCACAGAGAACCTCTCAAATCAGAAAAGAAGTAGAAGTTCAATATTCTTACAGGTTTGATTTGCAATCGCTTAGGAATATTTTAAAAGATGCTGTAGAAACAGGGAAAGGAGCTCAGGCTGTGATTGTCTCTCTACCTACAGCAGAAGGAAAAATTGAAAAATTTGCTGTATACAGTGATCCTGTTATGGAAAAATCTATGGCTGACAGATACCAATTGGGTTCTTACGTAGGGATTGGAGTAGATGATCCTTCTAAATATTTAAGATTCAGTACTTCTCCAACAGATATGCAATCCATGATTATTAAAGATGGTGTATATCAGTTTATAGAGCCAATTACTACAGATAAACAAACATACGGTGTTTTCTATAAAACAAAAAGAACAGAAGGATTACATGGTTTTGAATGTGATACTGACGGAAAAGGATTAGACATCAAAACATTAGAGGCACACGGAAAAAAAAATCTTTCTAATGTAAATGCTGGAATTACAAATAGACCAGCAATTACAAAATTTAGAACTTATAGGTTAGCTTTAGCAGTTACAGGTGAATATACGAAAAAGTTTGATCCCAATGGAGGGACAGCAAATACTGTAGCTCAAATGAATGCTACGATGAATCGTGTAAATGGTATTTTCCAGAAAGATTTTGGAATTAGGCTAATTATTCAGGATCTTCCTACGATTATATTTACAGATCCTAATACAGACTTCTATACTCCTCCAGCAGTTCAGGGTGATCCTTCATTAAATCTTCAGCTTCAAAGGATGCTTACCCAAAATGTTGGAAATGCTAATTATGATATCGGTCACGTATTTAATGCAGCAGGAGGTAACGGAAATGCGGGTGGAATAGGAATAATATGTCTTAACCCTGCAAATAATAACTCTTTAGCAAAAGGAGCTGCATTTACTCAAATGGCGTTGCCAACGGGTGATGCTTTTGATATTGATTACGTAGCTCATGAGATGGGGCATCAGCTTGGAGGGAACCATACTTTTTCACATGCTACTGAAGGATCTGGCGTAAATATTGAGCCGGGTGGAGGTACTACAATTATGGCCTATGCGGGAATTACACAGGATAATGTACAGATGGTCTCTAATCCTTACTTCCATTATTCTTCCATTAATCAAATTTTAAATACTCTGGATAGTAAGCCAACATGTGGAGTTGCAGAAATCATAAATGATAATACAGCGCCTGTTATTTCAACTCTTACAGCATATACGATCCCAAAAGGAACAGCTTATTATCTAGAGGCATCGGCAACTGATGCACAAGGTGATGCTATTAATTATACGTGGGAACAATTTGATACAGCAAGTAGCAAAACCTCTATTTCAGGAGATAGTGGTTGGGGCTTCATTACAGAAGGTTCTATTGCAAGATCTTTTACGGGTACTGACAGTGGAAAAAGATACTTCCCTAGCTTACCGCTTGTAATGGCTGGTAAACTTACAAACAAAGCAACATGGGAGACTGTTTCGTATGTTCCTAGAGTGCTTAATTACGCTGTAACAGCAAGAGATGCAAATACAGTAAGACCAATGCTTTCGTCTTTAGAAACAACAGTTACAGTAGGTAATGAAGGACCATTTAAATTCAATGGAATTACGGGGTCTACATCCCTTTATAACAATGCTGCCAATACCATTTTATGGGATGTTGCCAATACCAATATAGCACCTTATAATGCAGCTAATGTTAAAATTGAATATACTACAGATCTTGTAAACGGAACAACATGGACCCAGTTGGTAGCTTCTACTCCTAATACAGGAAGTTATACTGGGCAAATGCCAGCTAATCTGACAGGAAATATTAAGTTGAGAATATCTGCTATAGGAAATGTTTTTTTTGCAGTATCTCCTACAGTTAAAGTTGAAACAGCGCCTACTTCCTCTACTGCAGCACCTACAGGTGTTTTAGCATTAGATACTGAAATCTTAAAAAATTCAGCTAGATTATCTTGGAATAATTTTCCGGGAGCTACCTATTTAATAAACTACAGAAAAGTAGGTGAAACAACTTGGCAGAATACAACAAGTACAACAAGTTCTGTAGCATTATCAAACCTTGAAGACGAAACGAATTATGAAGCTCAGGTTGCAGCTGTTGTAAACAGTGTTCCAGGAGCATATTCTTCCAATTATGCCTTTAAAACAAAAGGTTTAAGAACAGGTTATGATTACTGTTTAATGACTACCGGAGGTAATAACATGAATGGATATTACTATAGTGGAGTAATTGGGTTCAAAGTAGCAAATTTAAACTTTTCACAAACGAGTATTGCCGCATTATCAAAAACTTATTTAGATTATAGCGAAGATGCAAGTAAGGTGGTTAATTTAACAAAAGGGACACAATATACTATTACATATAGAAACTTAGGTAATGCTGCCGGATATAATGATTTTATTGAAGTATGGATCGATTACAACAGGAATGGTGTTTTTGAAGCTTCAGAGAAAGTTGGTTCTAAAGGTAGTGTTCCTGTTTATGATAATGCTTCTGAATTTGATTATCATGATGGAACAATAACGTTTACAGTACCATCTACAGCTTATTCAGGCGATAAAACACTTAGAATGAGAGTGGCAAGCACTTTCTTTAATCCTGCATCAGGTCCGTGTGGATTTCCTTCTGTAGCTTCAGGTCCTAATAGCATTGTTTCAGCCGGAGGGTTCAGAGATTTTGCTGTAAAAATTACAGAAACTCTTGCTGTAAACGAAACAAAAGATGTAAAATCATCTGAAATTTCAATTTATCCGAATCCTGCAGATACATTCGTAGAAGTGAAAAATCTGAAAGGAAAAGCAGACTATAAAATCTATACTGCTGACGGAAGATTAGCTCAGGAAGGGCAGATTGACGGACAAAGAATTAATGTAGCTTCATTAATCAAAGGTATGTATGTAATCACGATAAAAGATGACAAAAATACTTACAATACGAAGCTTATCAAAAAATAAGCATACTATTTACTAATATGAAAGGCCGGGCATTTGCCCGGCCTTTTTCTTTTCATAAATTGAAGTAAAACAGGACGTTAACAGAAGTTTCATGTTTCGCTCAAAAAAATTAACTTTACGGGGACAAAAATAATTGGAATGCGAAAGACAATTTCTGTGAAAAAACCGGATTTTAATGTATCATCTCAGGAAAGAGAGATTTACAATTTTGAAAAAGACGGACTTGAACTCAAATCATCCTATGAAAAAAAAGATGTAAAAGATGAATCATTAACGCAGACTTCTCCAGGAATTGCACCCTATCTTAGAGGTCCGTATTCCACCATGTATGTTCAAAAACCATGGACGATCCGTCAATATGCCGGATTTTCTACGGCTGAAGAATCTAATGCGTTTTACAGAAGAAACCTTGCTGCAGGCCAGAAAGGACTTTCAGTAGCATTTGACTTAGCAACACACAGAGGATATGACTCTGACCACTCAAGAGTAGTAGGAGATGTAGGAAAAGCAGGAGTTGCTATCGACTCTGTGGAAGATATGAAAATCCTTTTCAATGAAATTCCCCTGGATCAGATTTCAGTATCTATGACTATGAATGGAGCTGTACTTCCTATTTTGTCTTTCTACATCGTAGCGGCAGAAGAACAGGGAGTAAATCAGGATCAGCTTTCAGGAACGATTCAGAATGATATTTTGAAAGAATTCATGGTAAGAAATACCTACATTTATCCGCCGGCACCTTCCATGAAGATCATCGCAGATATTTTTGAATACACTTCGCAAAACATTCCAAAATTTAACTCCATTTCTATTTCCGGATACCATATGCAGGAAGCAGGAGCTACACCTGTACTGGAAATGGCTTACACCCTGGCAGACGGTCTTGAATATGTAAGAACAGGAATAAAAGCAGGAATGAACGTAGACGATTTCGCTCCAAGACTTTCTTTCTTCTGGGCAATCGGGATGAATCATTTCATGGAAATTGCTAAAATGCGTGCTGCAAGATATATCTGGGCAACTCTTTTAAAACAGTTTAATCCTCAGAATCCAAAATCTCTGGCATTAAGAACCCATTCACAGACTTCCGGATGGTCTCTGACAGAGCAGGAACCTTTCAATAATATCACAAGAACAGCTATAGAAGCATTATCCTCAGCACTAGGAGGAACGCAGTCTCTTCACACCAATGCGCTGGATGAAGCTATTGCCCTGCCTACAGACTATTCAGCAAAAATTGCAAGAAATACACAGATCATTCTTCAGCAGGAAAGCGGAATATGTGATGTTGTAGATCCAATGGGAGGAAGTAATCTTGTAGAAAGCCTTACTCAGCAAATGATTGAAGAAGCGATGAGGTATATTGATGAGGTAGAGCAGGAAGGAGGGATGACTAAAGCTATTGAAGCCGGAATTCCAAAAATGAGAATTGAAGAAGCGGCAGCAAAAAAACAAGCGAAAATTGACAGCGGAGAAGAATTTATTATTGGAGTCAATTCATTCAAATCTTCATTGAAACAGGATGCAATAGAAATCCTGGACATCGATAATACAGAAGTTCGTAGGAAACAGATTGAAAGATTAAATACAATCAAAACAGATCGAAATACAGAAGCCGTTGAGCAGATTCTGAATGAAATCCGCGAAAGTGCTCAGACAGGGAAAGGAAATCTTCTGGCATTATGTATCGAAGCAGCAAGAAGAAGAGTTACCCTTGGAGAGATGAGCGATGCCATGGAAGAAACCTTTGGAAGATATAAAGCAAATATTAAAACAATCTCTGGTGTATACGCTATGAATGCCGGTAAAAACGAATACTTTGAAAAAGCCCTTAATCTGACTCAGAAATTTGAAGAAGAAGAAGGACGCCGCCCAAGACTTATGGTCGCCAAAATGGGGCAGGACGGCCACGACAGAGGAGCAAAAGTAGTGGCAACAGCGTTTGCCGATATGGGATTTGACGTGGATGTCGCTCCTTTATTCCAGACACCGGAAGAAGTGGCTAAACAAGCTGTAGAAAACGATATTCATATTTTAGGAGTATCTTCATTAGCGGCAGGACACAAAACATTAGTTCCTCAGGTAGTAGAAGAATTATCCAAACTGGGAGCCGATGATATTACCATCGTTGTGGGAGGAGTAATTCCTCAGCAGGATTATGAATTCCTTTATGCCAATGGTGCAGACTTTATTTTCGGGCCTGGAACCAACCTTCCGAAATGTGCAGTAGAAATTCTGGAAAGATTTTTAGAAAAATAAAAAGAAAAGTTTTAATTTCATCACAGAGATTAAAACATACCCCATGAATCTAAAAAATATAATAAAGCCTACGAGGAAAAAACTGTTTCTTCTCGTAGGCTTATTTGTTATTACAGGTGTTTTCTTGCTGGGTTCAGGGAAGAGCAATAGATCAATCCAAAGCTCGAAGGTTGTTGCAGATACTGCTTTGGTTAAAAAGCATTTGATCGCAATGACCCAAACTCCACAATTTAGAAACCATAAAAATATAGACCAGCTGAATGCCATTGCAGACTATATCCATCAGACTTTTAGTACTTATGGTGACAGCACTGCTTATCAGGAATACAAAGTTGATGGAAAAATATATAAAAACGTTATTTCATCCTTTGGAACAGAAAATAAGAAGCGGATTATTATAGGTGCTCATTACGATGTTTGTGGAGATCAGCAGGGAGCAGACGACAATGCCACCGGAGTTACCGCTCTTCTGGAACTTGCAAGAATGCTTAAAGGACAAAAACTGAATTACAGAGTAGATCTTGTAGCCTATACCCTGGAAGAACCTCCTTATTTCAGGACTGAAAACATGGGAAGCTATGTTCATGCAAAATATTTAAAAGACAACAAGATCGATGTCTATGGAATGGCCAGTGTAGAAATGATCGGCTATTTCAAAGATGAAAAAGATTCCCAGACTTTTCCTGTAGGGCTTCTTTCCTGGATATATGGTGATCAAGGAGATTTCATTACATTGGTGAAAAAAATCAGTGGAGCGGGTCCTTTTGTAAGAAATTTCATAGGTAATTTTAAAGATTCAGGACAGATAAAAACAGAAACCTTCTCAGCCCCAAAATTTGTAGCAGGAATAGACTATTCCGACCATCTGAACTATTGGAATTTTGACTTTCCCGCGCTCATGATCACGGATACTTCCTTCTTCAGAAATAAAAATTATCACGAACCCACGGATACGCTGGAAACTCTCGATACAAAGAGAATGGCAAAAGTTATTGATGCCATTTTTCTCAGTATTATTCACCTTAAGTGAAAAAAATATTTTGATTCTCAGAAAAATTTATATATTTGCACCTGAAAATCAAGTTTAACCAATAAAAAACAACGAAGCAATGTTCAGAACAAAACAGAATTCTACAGTTGGATTACCCCTTATGGTGGTAAGGCTTCGCGGTTTGGTACATTCTTAGAATAACAGTACAATGAAATATCAAAACCCGAAGTCGTAGAGATTTCGGGTTTTTTATTGCGCAATATTTCAAACTCCCAAGTTTACCCGAAATCTTTTTTAGTGTCATGAAGGACAAGATTGGATGAGGTATATCCTCAAAACTTTCATTGTCTATTATTAATCCATTCAACGAGTATTTTAGTTGATTAAAAGTTGTGTGAGATAAAATAAACGGAAGTCTATTTTATCATATCCAACTTCTGTTAACAATGGAAAATGATAACCTTCTGTTTTCCCGCCTGAGAAGTGTGAGGAGCAGAAAAAGAACAATTAGAAAAGATGTAGAAAAGCAGATAAGAAAAAAATATCGACGTAGTGATGAGCTTTGGGATATAAGACGAAATATCCCATGGATTCCTTTGGAAAAACCCTATCAGAGAGGATTTGTAAGATTCTTTGCGGTAAGGGAAGATGTAAGGAGATCTAAAGACGGAGATTTCTTTGAAGGAATTTTGAAGAAGATCAATACCTACATGTATTCAGAAAGCCGCCAGTTTTTGAAAAAGAAAAGAAAATTCGGGCGTAGAATATATGTTGAAAGAGTACAAAAACTCAAAAATATCTCTTCATATTCCTGGAATGATCCGAAGCTGGGACTCACAACAAGAGAAAGACAGTATTTTTTGAAACAGGAAGAATATTGCCCTATCCGGAAGTCTTATGTTCCTTACTACGAATTTATTGAACCCTGGAGATTTACCTTACGTACAAGACCCAATATGATTACCCATTATAAACCTGTAGACTTTGAATTAGAAAAAGAATGCGCAGAACTGGGATCCTATTTAGGGCAGCATACAATTGTAGGGATTATCCACAAAACAATTTATGGTAGATCATACCCATGGAGAAGAAAAAGAGAAGATATTTCACTTATTAAAAGCAGGAAATATAGTACCTGCGTAATGTCTGCAACAGAAATTGCAGAAAGCTTACTGGACGTATAAGTCCGACTGTTATTTAAAACAAAAACAATGGGAAATTTAAAACTAAAAGGAAAAGATATATTAAAACTGGGCTATCCAAATAATCAAAGTGTAAACGTAGCATTGGAAGTCATGAAAAGAAATTTTGCAACGAAGAATATTCACCACGTAAAATCTCTTTTAAAGGAAATCCTGCTGAATCCGGAAGAATTTGAAAAAGATCTGACCTTCGGACAAATTGCAGAAACCCTGCTTTCATCCAAAAAAACAGAAAAAAGAATGCTGAATTCACAGCGTGCTTCGTTTCAGATTTTTGGAAACAATATCTCGGAAGAGGCTAAAAATCAGTTGTATACTGCTTTGAAACTGCCTATTTCTACTCAGGGAGCATTAATGCCTGATGCCCACAGCGGTTACGGACTTCCGATAGGAGGAGTTCTGGCAGTGGAAAATGCGGTAATCCCTTACGGAGTAGGAATGGATATTGGCTGCAGAATGAGCCTCAGTATTTTGGATACACCGGTTTCATATCTTGAAGGAGCAAGAGATAAATATGAAAAAGCTCTTGCAGAACATACAAAATTCGGAATGTATGAAACGCACAAGTCTCACATAGATCATGAGATTTTCGAAAGAGATACATTCGATATGATCCCGATCTTAAGAAGATTAAAGGGAAAAGCAATCAAACAGATGGGTTCCTCAGGCGGAGGAAATCACTTCGTGGAATTCGGAGAAGTGGAAATCACTGAAGAAGATGAGCAAATTGGTCTGCCAAAAGGAAAATATCTGGGAATCCTTTCTCATAGTGGCTCAAGAGGTCTGGGAGCAGAGATTGCCCAGTATTACTCAAGAGTGGCAACAGAACAATGTCCGTTACCAAAAGAAGCTCAAAACTTTGCCTGGCTGGATCTTAGTACCCACCTGGGATTGGAATATTGGACAGCAATGAATCTTGCCGGAGATTATGCCTCTGCCTGCCATGATGATATTCACAGAAGGCTGGTAAAAGCTGTTGGCGGAAGGGTAAAAGCCAGAATTGAAAACCATCACAACTTTGCCTGGAAAGAAATCCATAACGGTAAAGAAGTGATTGTTCACCGAAAAGGAGCAACACCTGCCAATGAAAATGAACTGGGGATGATTCCCGGATCTATGACGGCAAAAGGATTTATCGTCCGAGGAAAAGGAAATCCTGAATCCCTGAATTCAGCATCACATGGCGCAGGAAGGGCTCATTCAAGAGGAGAATGCAGAAGCCTTTTCACTCAGCATGATATCAAAAAAGAACTGAAATTGAAAAATGTCACCCTGATGGGCGGAAATGCAGAAGAAGCCCCTATGGCCTACAAAGACATTAATGAAGTGATGAATGCACAGAGCGAATTGGTAGATATTCTGGGAACTTTCCAGCCGAGAATTGTGAGAATGGATAAGTAATTAGCCTAATATTTTATAACCTTACAGGTTTCAAAAACCTGTAAGGTTTAATCAGGAAATATTTAAAAACAAAGAAATGGGAGCACCACATAACATAAAAAGATACGGTGAAATCTGGCCGGAATACAGAATCCGGTTAGGGCTCGAAATTTTAAATACATTAAAAGATAAAGTCATTATATCAGGTGGCTGGGCGTGGCATTTTATGTCAGAAACAGGACATACGGAATATAAACATGCTCATGACCATAAGGATATTGATGTTTTTGTAAAAAAAGAAAATGTAGCAGAAACGGTTATCATCCTTCAGCAGGAAGGGTTCCAGAAAGTATGGACCCGATATGATCATCTGCCAAGTGAGGAGAACTTTCGCAGGTACGAGAAAACAGTAGTATTGGAAAATGATAAATTCTACAGAATTACCATTGACTTCTTTGAAAAAGATGATCTCGAGACTATTGAAGCTAATGGTTTTACCGTTGTGAAACCTGAAATTTTACTTTCTTTTTACAGAAATATTCACTCCAGTGACAAATGCTGGGCAGTGATGGCTGCAAAAAATTTATTAGAAAAAGGAATAGATCCGGTAGGACATCCTTTATTAAGCAAAATGCCAACATAAAATGGAAAAATTAATACAGATCACTTCAGGAAGAGGGCCTTTAGAATGCCAATGGGTAGCAGCCAAGGTGCTGAAGACCTTTCTTGAAGAGGCAAAACAAAATACAATAGAATACGAAATCATTCATCGTGAGAATGGTGATGAGAACCTGACATTAAAATCGGTGACTGTTCTTTTAAAAGGAAAAGAAGTAACTCCTTTTTTAAAAAACTGGCTGGGAAGTGTCTGCTGGATAGGGAAAAGCACATTCAGGAAACTGCATAAAAGAAGCAATTGGTTTATCGGAATTTTTGAATTGGAAAATATAAAAATGATTGATTTCAATGAAAAGGATATCCGGTTTCAGACCGCCAGAAGTCAGGGAAGTGGAGGGCAAAACGTAAACAAGGTGAATACCGCCGTACGGGCTACTCATATTCCTACTAACGAAACTGTTTTTGTACAGGATTCCCGTTCACAGCTGGAAAATAAAAAACTATCCGTTATCAGATTAAAAGAAAAAGTAATGGCGGTTTATATCCGGCAGCTGGAAAGAAAGTTGAAAGATACTTGGTCTCTTCAGATGCAGGTAGAACGCGGAAATCCGGTTCGGACATTTTCAGGAACAGATTTTAAAAAGAATTATGAAGACAAGACATTCAAAAAACAGAGGAATGCCTTGAAAAATGAATTAAAAAACTACAACAATGACCTTAACTAAAAATAAATATTATTTTGAGGCATTAGATAATTATCCATATAGCCTTCCCTCCTGTTTAGAGGCATTAAACTACGCTTTGTCATATGATCCGGAAGATGCAGACAGCCTGTGTCTGATGGGAAGAATTTATAGTGAAATGCTGTTTGATTATGAAAAAGCTAAACTGTATTTCGAAGAAGCGATGCAATGCAATATTTCTAATCTGAATACACCGCAATATCATATCAAGTGCCTTTTAGACAATGAAGATCTGGATGATGCAGAAAAACTGATTGACTATTCTTTAAAGATAAAAGGAATAGATAAAAGCAGAATCCTGATCCATCAGTCTTTACTCTTTGAAATCAGATTAGAGTATAAACAAGCTTTGAAACCTTTAAAGCTTGCCCGCGCATTTGCCTATGATCAATGCATGCTTGATTTCTTAAAAAGCAGAGAAAAATTTATAAAAAGTAAAATGCCACAGAAAAAAAAGAAAAAAATAATTGAAAAAAAGAAAAAACATTAATTAATTTCACTTTTTGATAAAAAATCCGAAATTAACATTTCAATATCGCAAATAATTTATAGTTTTGTTGTGTAAAAATCAATCTTATGAATAAAAAATTATTTTTATTACCTGTATCTGTAGTATTTTTTTTCTGTTTTGGGAAAATGAATGGCCAGAACTCTAACAGGCTTATTCAGGATTATTATCAAAAAAGTGGAAAACTAAACCAAAATAAAGTGGGCGTTATCATTCTGAACGAAGATATGTCCAATAGTTTAGGAGCAAATATTGTGAATGTACAGCAGACTTATAAAGGGCTGAGAGTATACAATGCATTGGGAAAAGTCATCATTAAAGGGGATCAGATACTCTCTGAAAATAATGACTTCAACAGGAATATTATAGCTGCCAGTACAGCAAAAGTGCATGAGAGATTTTCAGATGCCCTTCTTAAGCAAAAACTGGGATTAAGTGCTATTTCGGATACAGACTATTTACCTGATGTCTATTTTGAGAAGAATGGTAAGTATATTCTGGCCAAAGAACTGTTTGTTTCAGATCAAAACTCTTCAGATGTGTGGCATGTACTTGCGGATGCTGAAAATGGAGAAATACTCAGTAAAGATAATATGACACTAAACTGCAGCTTTGAAGATCACGGTCATTCTCATGAAGCGGTATCCAAGGAATGGGAGAAAGCATCAACAGTGGAGAATCAAAGTAAGCTGTTAAATGCCTTGTGGGCACCTACAAATGCGTCTTATAATGTTTTTCCATTGCCGGTAGAAGCTCCTACGTTTGGGGCTCGTGCATTGGTAAATAATCCATGGGACTTAGTGGCATCACCGGAAGGCTGGCATTCTGATGGAACGAACAGCTATACCAATACAAGAGGAAATAATGTATATGCATATTCAGATCAGGATAATACGAATAATCCGGGATATTCCCCGGACGGAGGAAGTTCCCTCACTTTCAATTTTCCTTTTGCCGATGGGAGATATGATAATCCTATAACCTATAGAGATGCTGCGATTACCAATCTGTTTTACATGAATAATAAGATGCATGATATCTTTTATAAATTCGGATTTACAGAAGCCGCCAGAAACTTTCAGACGAATAACTTTGGAAAAGGAGGTATACAGGGAGATGCTGTAAGAGCTGAGGCTTTTGACGGAAGCGGTCTTAATAATGCCAATTTCGGTGCAGGCTATGAAGCGGTCATTAGTGGAACCACTTATCTTTCTGCACCAAGAATGCAAATGTATCTTTGGGACAGAACACAGCCAGCCAATGATCCTATCTTAAGATATCAGTATAATGCTCCGGCCGCTATTGTAAACCGCCCTAAAGTGGCAACCGGAGGGGCAAGTTTTGGCCCTCTTCTGTTAGGTGGCCAAACGGTAACAGGAGATCTGAAAATTGCTACACCGGATGATGCCTGTACAGCTCTTGCAGCAGGAAGCATGACAGGGAAAATAGGAGTTGCCAAAAGAGGAACCTGCAGTTTTGCCACTAAGGTTAAAAATATGCAGCTTGCAGGAGCCTTGGGAGGAATTATCTATGATCCTAATAATGTGGATCCAATTTCAATGGGGAAAGATGATGCCGTGACAGGAATTACCATTCCTTCCATTATGATGGGGAAAACAGAAGGCGAGTATATTGTAAATCAAATCAATACAGGAGAGACTGTTAATACAACATTAAATTTCGACTATAATGGTTTTAAGCATTCCAGTCTGGATAATGGAATCGTTGCCCATGAATATGGACATGGTATTTCAAACAGATTAACAGGGCAGGGATATAGCTGTCTTCAAAGTGCTGAGCAGATGGGTGAAGGATGGTCAGATTATTTTGCTTTAATGCTTACAACAAGACCCGGGGATACATCAGCGTTGGCGAGAGGAATTGGAACCTATACAAGTAGCCAGCCTATTACAGGAGGAGGGATCAGACCTGCCAAGTATTCACCAGACTTTAGTGTAAACAATTATACGTATGGCAAAACGAATACCGTTTCAGGACCACATGCCATTGGGTTCATCTGGGCAACAATGTTGTGGGATCTTACCTGGAAATACATTGAAAAATATGGCTATAACAGTGATGTCATGGCAAGCAGTACTTCCGGAAATGCTAAAGTGCTGCAAATAGTAATGGACGGACTGAAATTACAGGCTTGTAACCCTTCATTTATTGATGGAAGAAATGCCATTCTTCAGGCTGATGCTGTAGGTAATGCAGGCTTGGATAAATGTATGATATGGAACACCTTTGCTAAAAGAGGTCTGGGGGTAAATGCTTCAGCAGGAAGTAGTTCTGCGGCTAATGATCAGGTGGAAGACTTTACGGTACCACAAGAATGTATTACAGCACTGGCTACTCAGGATGTTAAACTTTCAGATCAGAAATTTATTATTTTCCCTAATCCTACTTATGATGAATTCTTTGTAGGAAATATAGACAAATCTTCTAAAGAAGTTAAGATCAGAATATTTGATATGTCAGGCAAACTGATATTCTCTGATACCAGAGAATCAAGTTCTAAAAAAGCTATTTCTACTCAGGGATTCCAGAAAGGAGTTTATATGGTTCATATCCAACAGGGAGAGAAAATTCAGGTTGAAAAACTGATGGTAAGATAAGTGGTTAAGTATTATTTTCAACAGAAAAATACCCTTGATATATTACAAAAGAAGGCCTCATTTCTGAGGCCTTCTTTTATTTTTTATTTACAGAGATCAGATAATCATAGACCATTTGATGCTGGTCATCAGTTAACTTAGCCTTTGGAGCCATTCTGCTTAAAGTGTTGATCCATCCCTGGTTGTCATGCTTGGTAGGTTCTGGCAGCTTATGACATTTTGCACAGGAATTTTCAAAAATGGTTTTTCCTTGTGCCAACTGCTCAGATGAGGTATACTTTGGCCCTGTTACAGCCACACTTTTTGGCCCGCAGGACACCAGAAATGCTGATGCTGCTATGCCGCTTAAGATGAGTTTTTTCATACCATATTTTTGTTTGATGATTACTTTTTCACAGAAACAATATAATCATAAACCCATTGGTGCTGTTCATCCGTCAGTTTTGCTTTTGGAGCCATAGAATTCATAATTCCTACCCATTGTACAGGATTGTGTGAAGCAGGATCCGGTAATTTATGACATCTTCCACAAGAGTTTTCAAAAATAGTTTTCCCCTGAGCAATCTGTTCTGCAGTAGATGTAGATGTTCCTGCAGTAGTAGCGGATGTAGAAGCTTTCGGCGTACAGGAAACCAGCAAAATAGCAGTAAACGAAGCCGCAGCGATGAGTTTTTTCATGTTTCTTCTTTTTGATATATAACAAATGTAATAAATTCCTTAAGCCGTTGATACAGGGCGTTCTAGTTTTAATTTAGAAGAAATAAAAATTGAATTCATGAAAAATCGTTAATTTCCAATGAAAACAATTTAGGGCTTTTGTCTCATCATTATGAGCGGGCTATTGACCATTCGCATTTTAATTGTTAATTTTGAATCAATGAAATTTACTACAGAAGAGTTAATAGAAGGAATACAGTCAGGAAATAAACGCCTGATTGCAAAAGCTATTACATTGGTTGAAAGTAAAAAAGCAGAACACAGAATACAGGCAGAAGATCTATTGAAGAAAATTATGCCCCTTACCGGAAACTCTGTGAGAGTAGGAGTAACAGGAGTTCCCGGAGCCGGAAAATCCACTTTTATAGAAAACTTTGGCCGCTTGGTTATTGCTCAAGGTAAAAAAGTAGCTGTTTTAGCAATTGATCCCAGTTCAGCGATCAACAAAGGAAGTATTTTAGGGGATAAAACCAGAATGGAAGAACTTGCCAAAGAAGAGAATGCATTTATACGTCCTTCTCCCAGCTCAGGTTTTTTGGGTGGAGTAGCCAATACTACCTTTGAAACCATGATGATCTGTGAGGCAGCAGGATATGATTATATTTTGATAGAAACCGTAGGCGTAGGGCAGTCAGAAGTATTGGTCGCTGATATTACCGATGTTTTCCTGTTCCTTAAAATCATTGGCGGTGGAGACGAACTTCAGGGTATAAAAAGAGGAATCATGGAAATGGTAGACCTTATTTTCATCAACAAAGTAGATCAGGACAATCTTCAGAAAGCCAAAAATACAAGACTTGAATTAAAAAGAGCTCTGGATTTTATTCCACCTAAAGAAAAAGGATGGAAAATCCCTGTTTTATTAGGTTCTGCCCTTTATAATGAAGGATTACAGGAAGTTTATGATACAATTTTCGAATTTATTGATCTGAAAAAGAAAAGCGGACGTTTTGAAGAAATTCGTGTTCAGCAGGCTGAAAAACGCTTCGAATACTGGGTTCAGGAATATATTTTATCACTGATGAAAAAGAGCAATGCAGTAGAGGAAGCTTACCATATGCATAAAAAAAATGCTTCAGCTATGGTTTCGAATCCAAGTACTGAAGCAAAATTATTTGTTGAAAAATTTTTATCTAACGAAAAAAGAAATTAAAGCTTCTCTTTTTCCTGTTTTACTTCTGTTTTAGAAATATATCCGTCATAAGTAATGGGCTGTCTGTCGCTACTTCTCACAGAAACGAAAGCTTTACCGTTTTTAAAAACTTCAATATTAAGTTCATCAACATTTCTTGCATCTTTAGGCTTGAACTTTAACGTCCAGGTTCCTTTTTTATTCTGAGTTTTAGTTATTGTAAAATCTTTTGAAGTAAATCGGTAACTATTATCACTTGCTCCTCCATAAGTTGGATTGAACATCCTTCCAAAGTAAGGTAGCACTACATCCAGCGTATTTTTGCTTACATCAATGGTATACTCTCCATTGAGATTAAGTACTCTCGTTGCAGTAGAATTAGGCATTGAGTTCAACACATTAATAACATCATAATTCGTTGGGTTGGCTCTTTGTGCATAGAAAGTAAACTCCTGAGAATCTATCAAATTATCTACTGTTTTCGGATCTAATGACCCTTGTGAGGCACAACTCTGAAAGAAGAACAGGAATCCAAAAATCGTCAGTAAAGAAATATACTTTTTCATAATGAGATAATTATTAAATTTAGACAGCAAAATGTATGCAAATATATTCTTTCTGGAATATTTTGGAATAAAAATTGTTAAGGTTGAATTATTAACACTCAAACTATGAAAGTTACACATCTATTTGGAATAGGAGCTATTGCTCTGTCGGCTGTTGCCTGTACTACGAACCCAATTACTGGAAGATCGTCTTTACAGCTGGCCAATAACTCGGAAATTTTAACAATGTCTTCACAGGAATATAGAACGACATTGTCTAAAGGTAAAGTAATTACTGGTACGGCAGATGCAAAGAGAGTGGTAAATGTAGGAAACAGAATTAAAAGCGCTGCGGAAAGATATTATCAAAGTATCGGTAGATCAGCAGATCTTACCAGCTACAGCTGGGAATTCAATCTTCTGCAAAGCAGTGAGCTGAATGCCTGGTGTATGCCTGGTGGTAAAGTAGCCGTTTATACCGGAATATTACCGATCACAAAAGACGATAACGGTCTTGCAGTGGTAATGGGACATGAAGTTTCCCACGCGCTGGCAGGCCATGGAAACGAAAGAATTTCTCAGGCTATGGTAGCTCAGTATGGAGGTGCTATCTTGGGAGGAACTATCTCAAACTCACAATGGGCAAGTGTTTTCCAGAAGGTGTATCCTATTGGTTCACAAGTAGCTTTATTGAAATACGGAAGAGGTCAGGAATCTGAGGCAGATGAAATGGGTCTTTACCTGATGTCTATGGCTGGATATGACCCAAGAGCGGCCATCCCTTTCTGGAACAGAATGGAAGCGGCATCTTCAGGAGCAAGACAGCCGGAATTTTTATCTACCCACCCAAGTCCGGAAACCAGAATTTCAGATATCAATAAAGATCTTCCGAAAGCTTTAGAATATTATAAGGCTGCGGGAGGAAAAATATAATTAGAATTTTAATCTTGAGTAAGGCCTTATTAAATTTTTAGTAAATTTGGTAAGGCTTTTTTATGTAACCACCTAAACACAATATTATGAAGAGTTTATCCATTACCGGACTTATACTTTTAGCTGTTTCAGCATTACTTTTCTATTTAACGACTGATTTTGCCGTAGAACAAATAAAAATCTCTCATATTATGGGAATCATGGCAGGAGTCGGGATAGGGCTTATCATTGGAGGAATGGTAGGGTATTTAAGTAAAGGAAGCGCTATCAAAGAAGAACAGAAGAAAAAAGAATTTAAGCAGCTACAGAAAGACAAAGAAGAGCTTGAAAAGCAGGCCGCAGAAATTGCAAAACGTCAGGCTGAACTTGAAAATCAAAATAAAAACCCTCAAATATAAATTTGAGGGTTTAAAATTGCTATTTTCAATAATTCATTAGAATTTATATCCTAAACCTACCATAAACAGGTTAGGTCTGTTGTCATACCTGATTTCAGAACCGGAAACTTTATTGATGAAATTTCTTTCGTCTTTACTGAAAGCTCCTTCATATCTTGCATTTACAATAAGCTTTTTAATTTCAAGCTGTGCACCAAACTGGTATCCTACTGTAAAGTCATTTTTAGCATTTTCTTTGAAATCATTGTAAGTATTGTCTTTGTTTAAGTTAAAACTTCCAACGGGTCCTACAAAAACTCCCAGCATATTCCCCAAAAGGTTATATCCTAAAAGAACCGGAACATCAATACGGTTGCTTTTTACATCAAAAGTAGTGTTCTCTGTAGTAAACTCATTTTTGAAGTGAGTATAATAGATTTCGGGCATCACAAACAATGAAGTAGGAAGTCCTACTTTTAATGAAAGTCCTACGTTAAAACCTACATTGTTTTTACCTGTTCCATCAATGGCATCATTCACTGTTCCTTTGATATTGGACCATGAAGGAGAGCCTGTTGGAAAAATTAAGTTAGCCTTACCTGCCAGTGAAATCTGTGCAGAAGCCCACATTGAAAACCCTAATAACGCTATACTAAGTACCTTTTTCATTATCGTCTATTTTTGTATTTGTAGTTTCAATCGTTTTATTATTCTCAAGTAAATATTCTCTCAGCTCTTTAAACAGTTCTGAAGAATAAACGAAATCAATCAGATTTTTATTGCCTGCGGTAATCAGAATGTCTTTGTTACCTTCCCATTCTTTAATTCCCAGTCTTAGGTATACAATTTTCTCGCCAATCGTCATTACAGAGTTCATATCGTGGGTATTGATGATGGTTGTAGTATTGTATTCTTTTGTGATTTCATAAAGAAGATCATCAATGATCTTTGAGGTATACGGATCGAGCCCGGAATTGGGTTCATCACAGAACAGGTATTTGGGATTATTTACAATAGCTCTGGCAATAGCCACCCTTTTTTGCATTCCCCCTGAAATCTCGGACGGATATTTTCTTTCCGCTTTGTCAAGATGTACTCGTCCTATTACTTCAAAAACTCTTTTCTTTTTTTCTCTGTAGGTAAGATTGGTAAACATATCCAGAGGAAACATAATATTTTCTTCCACAGTTAAGGAATCAAATAAGGCACTTCCCTGGAATACGGTTCCGATTTCTGAACGAAGATGTTGTTTCTCATCTCTCGTCATGGTATTGATATCCTTACCATCAAAAAGGATTTCTCCTGAGGAAGGCATATAAACATTCAATAAACTCTTTAAAAAAACGGTTTTTCCGGAACCACTCTGTCCAATGATTAAGTTTACTTTTCCTTTATCAAATGAAGTTGAAATTCCTTTCAATACTTCAACATCATCAAAACTCTTCTTAAGATCTTTTACCTCAATCATCAGCTTAATATTAATTGGGTTAAAATTAATTCAGAAATGATAATGAATACCATTGTCCATACCACGGCCTGCGTACTCGCTCTACCAACTTCCAGTGATCCTCCTTTTACATTATATCCGAAATAAGAAGGAACTGTTGCAATGATAAACGCGAACACTATAGTCTTAGAAAATGCATAGTAAATAAATAAATTCGGCATATACATTTGAATACCAACGATATAGTCGTTTTCTGTCCAGTTTCCTGTTAAAATCCCGGCAATATAACCTCCACCAATACCAAATACGATACTGATAGCAATAAGAATGGGATTAAACAGCATACAGGCGATAATTTTAGGAAATATCAGAAAATTGGGTGAGTTTACTCCCATGATATCCAATGCATCAATCTGTTCGGAAACTCTCATGGTTCCAATACTTGAAGCAATATAAGAACCTACTTTACCCGCCAGAATCAGACTGATAATGGTAGGAGCAAACTCCAGAACCAAAACCGCTTTCGTAGCATATCCTACAAATGAAGGCGGAATAGGAAAAGAAGATGCATCAAAGTTGTTGAACATCTGAATAGCCACTACAGCTCCAACGAATATGGATGTGAAGATGACAAGTCCGAAAGAATTTACTCCCAAATCATTAATTTCTCTCATGAACAGCTTCCAGAAAACCCTCATTTTCTGAGGTTTCTGCAGGGATTTTCCCAAGAGGATAATGTATTCCCCTACTGCTGTGAAAAACTTTTTTAACATACTGCTAAATTAGACTTTTTTATTTAATTGGGCTACAGTCAAGAATAAGACTAAAGCCTGGTTTTGTGTTAAAATTATTTCAATATAAACCTTATTCGGTTTATTATTTTGCGTTTTTATCTCCTCCTATCACCAATAAGACGGTTTTCAAAATAATAACCAGATCGAGTACAAAACTCCAGTTTCTTACATAGAAAGCATCGGCCAGAACCCTCTTTTTCATCTCTACTTCCACGTCTCCGAAGTCACCACGCAATCCATTTACCTGAGCTAATCCCGTAATGCCCGGATTGACCATGCTTCTTAAACTATATCTTCCGATTTTGGGTTTATAATAATTGTCAACAGCCAGCATATGGGGACGCGGACCTACCACAGACATCTCACCCTTCAATACATTAATGAATTGGGGAAGCTCATCAAGACTGGTTTTTCTTAAAAATCTACCCACTTTGGTAATCCTGGAGTCGTTTACGGATGTAGTTTTAGTTGTAGATTCATCATTAACCACCATGGTACGGAATTTAAAACAATGAAAAACTTCTTCATGAAAACCATATCTTTTCTGAAGGAAAAAAACCGGACCTTTGGAAGTGGTTTTGATTAAAATGGCAATGATTGGAAATACCCATGAGCAAATTAAAACCAATATAATGACAGAAAAGAAAATGTCAAACGTTCTTTTCATCAGGAAATTAGAATAATAATCCAAAGGATATCTAGCCTGATTCAGTACTGGCTGAGTCTGTATATAACCAAGGTCATACAAGAAAAAATCACTTTGTGTGATACTTGGAATAAGTGAAATATGAATCTTATTATCTTCTGCCAGTTTGAAAAGTTCATTCTGAATCCATTCATCATAAGAGTTTTCCAGAGATAAAAATAAGGTATGAATCCCATTCTTTTTCCAGAAAGCAACCAGTTCATTAATATTGATATCAGAATTTTCGTATTCAAATATTCTGTATCCGTAATCTTTACGTTCTATGAAGATATTCTTAAGAATCTCTGTAGAATGATTATCTCCCAAAAACATTACATTCCTGTAGTTGGCTCCAAGGGATCGTAAGTATTTGATGGCGAAATAGACCAGCGATTTTGCCAGGAAAATAGAAATAAAAAGATAAAGGGAAAGCCAGTAAATATCCGAATTAAAAAATACATTATTACTTACCTTTCCTATAAGCAGTACGCCAAGTATAAAAAAGAGGAAATGGATTAAAAGACGTTCAAGAAACAAGGTATAAGTAAGGTTCCTCGGAATATTGTATATTTTTGTCCTACCACTAAGGAGCACCCAGAACAAAAACAACAGAATCAGAGAAAAACTATTCTGATACCAGGTTTCTTTATTGTATTTTAAACTTTCGTTTCTGCTTATAAAAAAGAATATGAAGATAGATGCAATAACCATGAGGTCAAGCAACATAATGATTGATTTCAGGTATCTAGAGTATCGAATTCTCTGCATCTATCAGTATTATAGCGGATAAGCCCGGCTAATTTACGCTTTTTTACGGTATATTCAGATATTTGTGAGTCTGAACAGAAGCCTGCCATTCCGGATTTTCCAGGATAAAATCTGTGATCTTAGGATACATATCATCTCTCTTGCTCCATTCACTCTGAAGATAAAGCTTACAGTTTTCGGAAACTTTTGAAGCCTGTTCTTGAGCAAACGTAAAGTCATGCTGATTGAAAATGATTACTTTAAGCTCATTGGCCTTTTGATAAATCTCTTCTTTAGGCAATCCTGTTTTCTTTGGCGAAAGAGTAATCCAGTCCAGATGTCCGCTCATAGGATAAGCTCCTGAAGTTTCAATATGTACTGTACATCCTAGTTCTTTCAGTTTGGAAGTCAGTATATCTAAATTCCACATTAAAGGTTCACCACCCGTCAACACAATTGTTTTACAGTGTTTGGCAGCAGTTTCTGCAATTTCTTCTGCATTCATTAAAGGATGAAGTTCCGGATCCCAGCTTTCTTTTACATCACACCAGTGACATCCTACATCACAACCTCCCAGTCTGATAAAATAGGCTGCTTTTCCGGTGTGTGCTCCTTCTCCCTGTAAAGTGTAAAAATGCTCCATTACCGGGAGCATTTTACCTTCTTTTAATAAAATATCTTCTTCTTTATTCATTTTAAAATTAGTCGTTATAGACCGAAGTTTTGTAGGCAATGATGGTGTTTTTCATCAACATCGCTCTTGTCATAGGGCCTACTCCTCCAGGTACCGGTGTAATCCAGCTCGCTTTTGCAGCACAGCTGTCAAAATCTACGTCACCTGCAAGGTAATATCCTTTTGGAGAATCATTATCTACTCTAGTAATACCCACGTCAACAATTACCGCTCCTTCTTTGATCATATCTCCTTTCAGGAAATGGGGATCTCCCAAAGCAGTAATAACGATGTCTGCCTTTCTTGTATATTCTTCGATGTCTTTTGTGTATGAGTGTGTAAGGGTAACGGTAGAGTTTCCTGGGAAATCTTTTCTTCCCATAAGGATACTCATTGGTCTTCCTACAATTTTACTTCTTCCGATAATTACACAGTCTTTTCCTTTGGTTTCAATATTATATCTTTCCAATAATGTTAAAATACCAAAAGGAGTTGCCGGTAAGAAAGTATCCATTTCAAGAGCCATTTTTCCAAAGTTTTCAGGGTGGAAACCATCCACGTCTTTTCTAGGATCAATAGCATTGATAATCTTCTCCTGATCAATCTGATCCGGTAAAGGCAGCTGAACGATAAATCCGTCTACTGCTTTAGATTTATTAAGCTCATCAATTTTTTCCAATAATTCAGATTCAGAAACTGTACTTGGAAATTTGATTAAGCTGGATTGAAACCCTACTTCCTCACAGTCTTTTACTTTAGAGTTTACATAGGCCTTGCTTGCTCCGTTATTTCCTACAAGAATAGCCACCAAATGTGGAGCTCTTCTTTTGCCAGCGAGAATCTTTTCTACTTCAACCTTGATCTCTGCTTTTATTTCCTTGGATACTTTAAGTCCGTCAAGAATTTCTGCCATTTTTACTTTTTTACTTTATAGATTTACTTTTACTTTCTTTTTACTTACTATTTGTTTTCCTTATAGTAATTGATCAATCCGTTGGTAGAACTGTCATGAGAGCTTATTGCTTCATTGTTCTCAAGTTCAGGAAGGATTTTATTGGCTAATACTTTTCCTAATTCCACTCCAAACTGGTCAAAGCTGAAAATATTCCAGATTACACCCTGAACAAAAATTTTGTGTTCATACAGAGCAATCAACTGACCTAGTGAAAAAGGAGTTAATTCGTTGAATAATATTGAGTTAGTTGGGGTATTTCCATGGAAGACTTTGAAATTGATCAGTCTCTCTATTTCTTCATCAGATTTGCCTGCATTTCTCAATTCTTCTTCTACTTCTTCTTCCAGTTTTCCGAAGGCAAGTGCTTCAGTCTGAGCGAAAAAGTTTGCTAATAATTTATCCTGATGATCCGAAACTTTGTTTGGGCTTTTTGCATACGCAATAAAGTCTGCCGGAATCAATTCTGTTCCCTGGTGGATCAGCTGATAGAATGCGTGTTGGCCATTTGTACCTGGTTCTCCCCAGATGATAGGTCCTGTTTCATATTCTACAAATTCACCGTTTCTGTCTACACATTTTCCGTTACTTTCCATATCTCCCTGTTGAAGATACGCTGCAAATCTGTCCAGATATTGAGAATAAGGTAAGATTGCATAAGTAGTTGCTGCATAGAAGTTACGGTACCAGATTCCCAAAAGTCCCATTAATACCGGAACGTTTTCAGAAAAGTCTGCAGTCTGGAAGTGTTGGTCAGTATCAAAAGCACCCCTTAAAAGCTGTTCGAAGTTTTCATATCCTACAGAAAGTACAATACTTAGTCCGATAGCACTCCAAAGAGAATATCTTCCACCTACCCAGTCCCAGAATTCAAAAATATTTTCTTCTGCGATTCCGAACTTCTTAACTTCTTCAATATTAGTGGATAAAGCAACAAAATGTTTTGCTACATCTTCCTGTTTTCCAGCTTTCAGGAACCAGTCTTTCGCTGAATTGGCATTCGTCATTGTTTCCTGAGTCGTAAAAGTCTTGGAAGCAATGATGAATAATGTGGTTTCAGGATTTAAGCTTTTTACCACTTCTGCAATATGATTTCCGTCTACGTTGGAAACAAAATGAACATTGAGTCTTGTTTTAAAATGCTTTAAAGCCGAACAAACCATAACGGGTCCCAAATCTGATCCTCCAATACCGATGTTTACGACATCTGTGATCTCTTTACCACTGAAACCTTTATGTTCTCCTGAAATAATTTTTTCAGAAAAAGATTTCATGTGCTCAAGAACTCTTTTGATTTGTGGTTTGATATTTTCTCCGTCCACAATAATTTCACGGTCTGAGAAATCTCTTAATGCCGTGTGCAGCACTGCTCTTCCTTCTGTTTCATTGATTTTATCTCCTGAGAACATTTTAGAAATAGCATCTTTTAGCTGGCTTTCTTCAGCCAATTGCAATAAAAGCTCCTTTGTTCTTGAATCAATTAAGTTTTTAGAATAATCAAAAAGATAGTTGTCCTTTTGCAGGGAAAACTCATTAAAACGGTTCGGGTTATATTGGAAAAGAGTTCTAAGATCAAAGTCATTTCCACCGAAGTGTTCGTCAAGTGCTTTCCAGCTGTTAGTTTGTGTTGGATTTATTTTTGATAGCATATTACAGAATTTTTATCGTTCAGAAAATCATGTATTGGATGGAAATAGCTCATAATCCATAATGATTTATTTCTGATCTGCAAATTTACGGAAAAATAAAACCTCAGATAAATTTGAAGATGATAAATAACGATTTTTTAAAAAACAAAACCTCAGAAAGGCTCTGAGGTTGTATAAAAAGTGTTTTGTGATAGATGTTTTAAATGTTATTCATCCATTTCGTTCAGGATATTTTCCAATTGTTTGGCGCTAGGTCCGTAAAAATATTTTGTCCATAAAATAATACTTGCTACAACAGAAAGAACGCCTATCAAGACTAATAAAATAAGGGATATTTGATGTTCATGGCTAATATCCGCCAACGATTCACCTTTTTTCTCCAGAAGATTATATGCCACTAAACCTAATGTTATTATAAAATGGGGAAGTAACAAGAATCCAAACGACTGGTATCTTTCCATATTTAACTTGAGTTCGTGGTAGATCTTCCAAAGACTATTTCTTGTGTTTCCGGTATAAAGTTCCGCTTGTTTGTAAAATTGGTAAAATCCGAATAAATAATAACAGGATACCACTACCAATAAAGCATAAGATATATAATAAATGGTATACTGTGAAGGCGGAAACTGGAATAGCATCGGAAAGAAACCAATAAGGATGATGGAAATAACCTGCGCAGGAAATTCCTTTTTCATACTCTTTTGAATCTTCTCTATAGGATGTCTACTTTCCTTTAATTGTTCTATGGTATCAGGAATATGGACATCGCTGTCTTCTTTATTCCATTGTTCTTTTAATTGATCAAAATTCATAACCTGATTTTTTTATGATTTGTTGTATTTTTTCTTTTGTTCTGTTGAGTTTTACACGGGCATTGCCTTCACTAAGCCCTAAATTATTTCCTATTTCTTTGTGTGACATCCCTTCCATGAAATAAAATATGACTGCTTTTTCTAAGGAGTTCAGCTCCTGAACGGCATTGTAGAAAATTTCCAGCTGCCTGTCCTTTGTAGGATTGTAATCCTCCTGTTGTACTTCAAAATGAGCAGGAGCATCTGTATGATTATTGGATCTTTTCTTTTCTTTTTTTAAATAGGTGATTGCGGTATTGATGGCAACCCGATACATCCAGGTAGAAAACTCACTGTTACCCTTAAAATTCTGATAAGATTTCCAAAGCTGGATAAGAATTTCCTGCTGCAGGTCTTCGCGGTCTTCTACGGAATCTGCGTAGATCCGCGAGGCTTTGTATAAAATACCCTTGTGCTGGTTAACGAGCTTTAAAAAAGCAGTTTCAGTTGGATTACTCACAATAGTTTCATGGTTTGGTTAGTGTTATAAACTCGATACAGGTTTTACCGTGTAACCCTTTGCCTGTAGAAGAGGAATAATTCCGTTTTCACCCATAAGATGAGAGCCTCCAACGGCAAAGAAAGAACTTTCTTTTTTCATCATGTCCGGCATTATTTTTACCCAGTTTTGATTTCTGTTGGTCAACATAGCCTTTTCCTGCTGAGCATTCATGAATCTTTCATCCTTAAAAAGGCTGTATAGAGATTGTATATTTTCATTTTTAAAAGCTTCAATCATCTGTCTGAACAATATTTGATATTCCTTGTCCATTTTAAGCTGAGAGATCGTGCTTTTCAGATCATATGCTTCATTGATTGATTTCATTTGATCTTCCACTTTTTCAAGTCCTTTGATGCTTTTTTTATCTTTTATTGCTTTTTGAAGAAGTTCCATTTCGTAAAGCTTTACTTCGGTCTGAGGGCAGGGGATTGCTTTGGTAGAAAGCAGTGCATACAGAGTCTGAGGACTTGAAGAATCTATACTTTTCAGATCAGTTCCATAATTAGCGAGAACAGTATTCAGTTCTTTAGCTTCTTCGGGAGAAAGCTGATCCGATATTTTTTTATCTGCTTTAAACATTTTCTGTAATGACATCATTTCAGCGGGATCCGTATAATTGATTTCCATTACAAAGCTTTCTGACTTGTTGAGTGCATTCCAAACTTTCGGTTTTATTTCAAAATCTTTACTGCATAAGATATGAAAAGTTCCGGTAATGTAAGATGGCTTCGAAAGGCCGTTTCCGGAAACCTCCCAAAGAAGACTGTTTTCTTTGTTCGTATTGTTACTTTGTGCTTTTGCAGTTACTGTGCTTATTGATAATAATGCTGCGAATCCAAGTTTTACTAAATTTTTCATAGTATTAATTTTTTTGATTTTCTGTTCTTTTAAAGAGTAGGTAAAGCAGGGGTTATAATCGTTACAGTTTTTTTTGAAAAAAATAAAAACCTCTCAAAAATGAGAGGTTGTAAAATCTAAAATTATGATGATAACCAATTGGTTAGGAATATTTTCTATCCCTGAATTTTGGACTGTTCAGATTTTAAAGTTTTTCTTTTTCTTAAAAAATAAATGATAGCTGCGGCAATTAACAGAATAGGCCAGACATTGATAAGACCCACTATAATTCTCTGAATCAGATAGAATCCGTAAACAAAGCCATCTTTAGCATCATAGATGAAATTGTATTTATATTGATTGTCGATGTTTGTTGTATTGGTAACAGCAATTTCAGCGATACGTAATTGAGGTTCTTTGATGTAGATATCAATAGTGCTGTATTTTAAATCATCTGTCATATTCATACTTGACAGTTTTTGAAGGTTTCCTTCAGACATATTTTCGTCATCAAGCTTTACCTTGTCCTTATTTGTTTTCAGCTTGCTGATATTCTCAGAGGTCTTTTGATTTCTTTTTCCTTCCAGCTCAGAATATTTGATATTTGCTGTCACATCTTCCGCATTGATAGATCTTGAATTCAAAAATAATTTGTTTGTATTGATTGCCGTCAGCAGTTCCCCAAGCTTTTCCGTAGGAATACGTACCTGCATTCTATTCTCTGTCTGATATTTTTTGACCAGCATGGCTTCTTCACTAGATGTGTTGTAAGTGTTTTCAGAAACTACGTTACTTTGAAGATTGCTATTGGTGACAAAACCTCCAAGCTCCTGTACTGATTTTTCAATGGCAATAGTGGTATTGTACACATCTTTTACCTCCATATTGACATCTGCAGTCTTGATAAACTGTTTGTCTTTTACTTTCATACTGGCTACAGAGGAGATGCTGTCCGAAACAACAACAGCAGCTGAGTCTGTAGTAGCATAAGCTTCAAGATCGGTTGAGGCAACTTCACCCTTTTTACATGAATAAATTCCTAATAAAAGAGCAGCAGCCAGAGATAGTTTAATGTAAGTAGTTTTCATAACGTTAATTTTTATTGTTTTCCTGAGATCAAAGTTCAGTCAGGATCTTTTGTAACGCTTGAAAATCAAAAGTAAAAAGCTTGTAAACAAAATAGGTTGTTTTAATTCGTTGAAATTAAGTGTTTTGTAAAACGATAGTAAGCTTTGCCCTTTGCTTTCGGAGCAATTTTTGCTTATCTTTTACAAACCAAAACTACAATCTATCATTATGTCGAATACTTTTTCCAAAATCAGAAACGCAATAGAATTATTTACCTCCATAGATTTCGATCAGTTGAGTGCCATTTCTAGAAAAGTAGATCTGCCAAAACTGATGCAGAATTTCTCAAAACTGGATGATAAACAGCTTTCCGGGCTTATGAAAATGCTTGATCCGGAGAAGAAAAAAAAAGAACTTCCTCCCATAGATGGAGACTTTTATGATATTTACCATACGCTTACTCCTGAACAGCGTGAAATTCAGCTTAAAGTGAGAGCATTCATGGAAAAAGAAGTAAAACCTTTGGTGAACCATTACTGGCTCAGAGATGAATTTCCTTTCGAACTGATTCCTAAATTCCAAAAACTTGATATTTGCGGCGTTACCTATGAAGGTTACGGTTGTCCGGGGATGCCTTTCCTGATGGAAGGAGTCATTGCGATGGAAATGGCAAGAGTAGATGCTTCCATTGCAACGTTTTTCGGAGTACAGTCTGGACTGGCGATGGGTTCTATTTATATCTGCGGATCTGAAGAACAGAAACAAAAATGGCTTCCGCAGATGCAGAAGTTTGAAAAAATAGGCGCTTTCGGGCTTACGGAGCCGGAAGTAGGCTCAGGCGCAGCAGGTGGACTTACAGTGACCTGTAAAAAAACACCGGAAGGCTGGGTTCTTAACGGCCAGAAAAAATGGATTGGAAATGCCACATTCGCTGATCTGATCATAATCTGGGCAAGAGATCTGGACAGCGGAGAAGTAAAAGGATTTATTGTAGAAAAAGATAATCCGGGATACGCTGTAGAAAAAATCAAGGGGAAAATGGCTTTAAGGATTGTCCAAAACGGATTAATTACTTTAAAAGACTGTCTGGTAACTGAGGAAAACCGTCTGCAGAATGCCAATTCCTTTAAAGATACCGGAAAAGTACTGAGAATGACCCGGGCAGGAGTTGCATGGATGGCTACGGGTTGTGCACGTGGCGCCTACGAAAGTGCTTTGGATTATACCCGAAAAAGAGAACAGTTTGGAAGACCTATTGCCTCATTTCAAATGATACAGGGACATTTGGTAGAAATGTTGTCTAACCTTACTGCCATGCAGACTATGGTTTTCAGACTGTCCGAAATGCAGGATGAAGGAATTTTAAAAGATGAACATGCTTCGTTAGCAAAAGTTTTCTGCACACTCAGAACAAGAGATATTGTTTCCAGAGCAAGGGAAGTGATGGGAGGAAACGGAATTCTGCTGGAATATGATGTTGCAAGATTTGTTGCCGATGCAGAGGCTATTTATTCTTATGAAGGGACAAAAGAAATTAATTCGCTCATCGTAGGACGATCGATTACAGGTTTCAGTGCTTTTGTATAGGTAGCAGGCGGCAGATAATAGGTTACAGGTAGTGAAAAGAAACAATAGACTTCATCTGAAGTTTACTGGTACTGCAACCTGCAACCTATAATCTATTGTCTGCCACCTTATGAAACTAAATGTTTGTATTTCTCTCTGTTGTCAATCAATATCCAGATATTAATCAGAAACATAATTCCAGCAATGCTCATTCCCATGGGAGATTTATCCATCGTGAAAACATGGGTAACAATTCCTATCATGACAGGCAGAATAACAATGGCACCTAATGCTCTTGTTTTTGGGAAAATAAATAATAATCCGCCAATGATTTCCACGATACCAACCAAAGGCATCAGCCAGCTAATTTCTCCAAAAGCGGCGAAGAGTTTCATTTGCTCAGGAGTGGGTTTCTCCATGGGCATATAATTAAAAAACTTGTTAAGCCCGGCATTAATAAACATAAGCCCGAAAAGCAGACATAAAATGAATTTTACTATTTTCATGATTGATGATTTTATATCAAATGTAAAATAAAAATAGGATATCTTGTGTTTTATTTAACATAAAATATGAAATCAATCATTAATATGTGTTAGTGGTTGTTTTTGTGTAATTTTTTTTTCTCCGCTATCCACGGTCAATCCATTTCCTTCAGTGTAATATTCTTGGAAATCTTATAACTTTTCTTCTTTTTATGAGGTTTTGGCTCTTCTCCCAGCAATCTTCCCCAAGGTTTGAGATCATCCACTCTTTCACAGATAATCTTAATAATAGCAATGGCCGGAATACATAAGAACATTCCTGCAATTCCCCAAAGATGTTCTCCTAAAAGAATTCCAATAAAAGAAAATAAAGCATTGATCTTTACTTTAGAACCCACAACAAATGGAAGGACAATATTACCATCTACAGCATGAATTGCAATATATCCTAAAGCAACATAAATACATGTTGACGGAGTAGAAGTGGCAAATGCTATAAAACAGGAAATTAACAGTGAGATAAAGATTCCCAGGTACGGAATAACGTTTAGTAATCCTGTCAAAACTCCTAAAAGAATCGCATATTTTACGCCCAAAATCGTAAGGAGGGTGGAAGTAAGAACAGATACGATAATTACCTGAAGAAAGAGTCCGAAGATATATTTCTTGGTCATGATTCGAATCTCATTTACAGCTTCCTGTACACTTGATTTATGTCTTTCGTTAAAAACAGTAACGATAAAATTATTTAAAAGCCTTCTGTAATTTAAAATAAAGATAAAAAACAGGGTGAAAAATATAATGAAGCCGAATCCCGTTGAAAAAATCCCAAATGTAAATCCTAAAATGACTCCCGAAGAAGACAGTAGTTTAGTTAATCCCTGGTTAATGTAATCCACCTGTTCATCCACTTTCACATTAAATGTTTTGGAAACCCAATGCTGAAGGCTGTTAAAAACAGTAGTAAACTGTTCCTTGAGGTGGGGAAGATCCTTACTAAAATCAGAAAGCTGATTGGTAAAGAAATAAATGATACCACTTAGAATCATCAGCATAATGAACACTGAGGTCATCGTAGACATTGATCTTGGAAATCTTAACTTTCTTTCCATAAAAGTTGCCGCTGGCAAAAACAGCATAGCCATAAGGAATGCCAGAAAAAAAGGAGCTAAAATACTCTGTCCTAACGCCAGAAGATAGCCAAGTCCAATGATGGAAACCACCACGAGCGTAAGCTTGACAAGGAAAGGAAGTCTAAGAAAATTCATAATGTAAAAATATGCAGTGTGGAATAAAAATAAGAAAACCCGTGTGAATTGAAAAACTTTTTATTCAATCCTTCGAAATTTTCTTGTATTGCAGCAAATTTTATTCCACCGAATAAGGAGCATTGTACTTTTTGGCTCTAAAACAGAAACACGCTCTGAATTTCAGAACGTGTTTCCTTATTGAGAAGTTAATATGTTATAAGTTGTTTTATTCTTCAATGGCGATGTCAATGACTTCTTCCATTCTGTTGACGTAGTGTACTCTCAGATTTTTCAGATAATCTTTTTTGATCTCTTCCACATCTTTTCTGTTGGCTTCACAAAGAATAACATCTTTAATGCCTGCTCTTGTTGCAGCCAGCAGCTTTTCTTTGATTCCTCCTACAGGAAGTACTTTTCCTCTTAATGTAATTTCTCCCGTCATGGCAAGGTGTGGTTTTACCTTTTTGTTTTTGAATGAAGAAACCATAGAAGTCAGCATGGCAATACCCGCAGATGGTCCATCTTTAGGTGTTGCTCCTTCAGGAACGTGTACGTGAATGTTTTTCTTATCAAGGTCTTCTTGTGGAATTCCCAGTTCGTCATGTTTTGCTTTAATATATTCCAGGGCAATTGTAGCAGATTCTTTCATTACCGTTCCAAGATTTCCGGTCATTGTTAAAGCTCCTCCTTTGCCATTGCTTAAAATACTTTCAATATAAAGAATATCTCCGCCTACACTTGTCCATGCAAGCCCTGTTACTACACCGGGAACTCCTGTGATTTCAGATAAGCTTTTCGGTCTAGGAACGCCAAGGATTTCATCTACTTTTTCCAATGAAATTTTTGGATCATATTCTTTTACCAGAGCTGTCTGAAGTGCTACCCATCTTCCAACGGCAGCAATTCTTTTTTCCAGTGTTCTTACTCCACTTTCTGAAGTATGTGCTTCAACAATATGTTTAAGTTCTGGATTTCCGAGTTTAAATGATTTTGCATCCAGACCATTTTCCTCCTGTTGTTTCTTGATTAAATGTCTTTTAGCGATCTCAATCTTTTCTTCCAAAGTATAACCGGCAATCTGAATAATTTCCGTTCTGTCTAGAAGAGGAGTCTGTATCGTTGAAAGTGAGTTAGCCGTAGCAATGAACATTACTTTAGATAAATCATAGCCCATTTCCAGGAAATTATCGTAGAAAGATTTATTCTGTTCAGGATCAAGGACTTCTAAGAGTGCTGAGCTTGGATCCCCATGAAGACCCTGTCCGATTTTATCAATTTCATCAAGAACAATCACCGGGTTTGAAGTACCGGATTTCTTGATAGACTGCAAAATTCTTCCCGCCATAGCACCAATATAGGTTTTTCTATGCCCACGGATTTCACTCTCGTCATGAAGACCTCCTAAAGATAATCTTACATACTTTCTTCCTAAAGCATCTGCAATGGATTTTCCTAAAGATGTTTTACCTACTCCAGGAGGCCCTACCAATAATAGAATTGGAGATTTCATGTTGTTTTTTAATTTTAAAACAGCCATGTGCTCCAGAATTCTCTTTTTAATATCTTCCAATCCGAAGTGAGCTTTATCAAGTACTTTTTCAGCCTTAGCAATATCAAAAATATCTTTTGTGTATGTTTCCCAAGGAAGGTCCGTAAAGAAGTCCAGGTAATTTCTCTGTACATTATAGTCCGGAGAATTAGGATTCTGACGTTGCAGTCTGCCGATTTCTTTCTGGAAATGTTCCTCTACTTCCTTACTCCATTTTTTGGTTTTTGCCTTGGCTATCAGATCCTCAACATCGCTTTCAGGTCCGCCACCCAATTCTTCCTGGATGGTTCTGATCTGCTGATTCAGAAAATATTCTCTCTGTTGCTTATCAAGATCCTTAGAGGTTTTCTGATGAATCTGATTTCTCAGTTCCAGCTTTCTGAAATCCTCATGCATCATTTCATAACACTGATTGGCTCTGGTCATCAGGTTTTTCTCTTCAAGAAGCTTTTGCTTTGCAATGGAAGAAAAGTTAGCATTGGTACAAATGAAATTCAGAAGATCATCATTGTTATTAATGTTTTTGATGGCAAAGTTGGCGGCATTGGGAATATTGGGATCCAGTTCAATAATCTTTAGTGCAAGATCCTTGATGTTCTCCAGCAATGCTTCGTACTCTTCCTGATCCTTAGGTCGGGTATCTTTTAATTTTGATATTTCTGCTTTGAAGTAAGGTTGGTTATCAATGATCTTTTTAATCTTAAACCTGTGGAATCCTTTGGTAATAGCCGTGATATTGCCTTCCGGCAGCTTAATGATCTTAATGATCTTAGCCAGCGTACCTGTAGAATAAATATCTTTTTCGGAAGGTTGTTCCAGATCCGAATTTTTCTGGCTTACAATTCCAATAAAATCCCCGTTCTTCTGTGCTTCCTCAAGAAGCTGTATCGAGGTTTTTCTTCCTGCAGTAATAGGAATTACCACGTTAGGGAACATAACCATATTTCTTACCGGAAGTATAGGGAATATTTTCTGTTCGGAATTTTTATCAGTCTCTGCGAAGTCGGAAAGATTGATTTCTTCAGCTACGATATCAAATCCGTCACTGATCATTTCTTCTAAACTAATATCTTCAAATTCTGTCATAGTCAATCGAATGACAAATTGTCATTTTCGTTTTTTATCGTTATAAGGATTTTTTATAATATACTCTGAAAACGTGTGGCATATTATAATATTCTAAAGATGCACAATACTTATGCCATTTGTTTTTTACTTAAAAATACGGTCAAAATTTCCTTTTTTAGATAATCTTTGCATTAAAAATCAAAATAAAGCAGTTCTGTTTCTGTAATTTCTTAAAAATGTGTATTTTCGCAAACTGATAAAAAACTATAATTTATAAAATGGCAATTTTAGGACAGATTAGGAGTAAGCCTTGGCTTTTAATGGGAGTAATAGCCTTAGCGCTTTTGGCGTTCTTGGTGAACCCGGATAGTATCGACAAGGTTTTTGGTAAGAATCCTGACGTTTTAGGAAAAGTAAACGGTGAGAAAATCACCCGCGAAGAGTTCAATGATCAGCTTTTCGTGTTGCAGCAGCAGGCTGAACAGCAAGGTCGTCCGAAAAACGGTCTTGAAGAGCAGGCTTGGCAGTTACTTGTACAATCTAAACTTATCAAACAACAGTTTGAGAAATTGGGCTTTGAAATGACTGATGATTATTTCTGGAATCAAATCCAGTACGATCAGATGTTTGCCCAGAATCAACAGTTCTTTGATGAGAAAGGTAATTTTAAAACTCAAGAGCTTAAAAAAGAAATTGAAACATTACAAAACACCAATCCTCAAGGATATACTCAATGGTTGAAAACAAGAAAGACAATCGAGTACAGACTTATGGCAAGACAGGTGTTTACTAATCTTTCAGCAGGTATTACTACAGGTAAGAAAGAAGCTGAAGAATTGATGAAGCAGAGAGATCAGCTTGCAGATATCGACTTTGTGAAAGTAGATTATGCAGCGTATCTTCAAAAAACAAAGATCAATGTTTCCACACAAGATCTTGCTGATTACATCAAGCAGCACCCTGTAATGTTCAAAGCAGAGCCAAGCAGAAATATCGGTATTGTATTTTTCCCGTCTAAACCTAGTGCAGCAGATGATGCAGCAGCCTTGAAAGAAATTACTAAATTATATTCAGGAGGTACAGATGCAAGTGGAGGAACTGAAAACTTCCAAAATACTAAAAACGATTCTATGTTTGTGGCGGCAAACTCTGATGCACCATTCAATCCTCAGTATTTGAATCCTGCTCAATTGCCTCCAACAATCAAAGATCAGATCGCAGCTGCAGCAGTTGGTCAGACTTTTGGCCCTTATAAAGAACAAGATGTATATGTAGTCTCTAAATTGGTTGGTAAAAGACCTTCAGATTCTACCTTATCAAGACATATCCTTATTGCATTCAAAGGAAGTCCTGCAGGTGAAGGAGTAACAAGAACCAAAGAGCAGGCTAAGAAATTGGCAGACTCTATTGGGGCTATTGTAAAAGCGACTCCTGCTAAATTTACAGAATTCCTTAAGCTTTCAAGCGATCCGAATTCTGCAGCACAAGGCGGAAGCTTAGGATGGACAACTCCGGAAACACCTTTTGTTCCTGAATTCCTTGCTTATCTTGCAAGCAATCCTAAAGGAGCTACAGGTGTAGTAGAAACACAGTTCGGTTATCATATCATCAATATTGAAGATAAAAAGTCAGGATCAATGGGTTATAAAGTTGCTAACCTTGTGAAAGCAATCAAACCTTCAGATGCTACTGAAGCTGAAACAGACAAAAACTCAAGAAAATTCATTCAGCAGGTTCAAGGGAAATCTTTCAACGATTTCGTGAACATTGCTAAGAAAGGAAACTATCAGTTCTCCAATCCAAAAGCAGCAAAAAGATTTGAAGGCCAGCTTCAGGGCTTAGGTACTGAAAAAGATGCTGATATCCTTACTTGGGCTTTCGATAAGAAAAGAACAAAAGGAGATACTGAATTATTTACAGTAGACGGAACAGGAGATAAAATTGTAGTATATCTGAACGGAAAACAGGACGCAGGTCTTGCTGATCCGGAATCGGTAAGAGACCAGATTGAAGTTCTTGTTAAAAATAAATTGGCAGCAAAACAAATCTCTGATAAGATTGCAGCAGCAAAAGCTTCTAGTTTAGATCAGATTGCTAAATTGTTTGCCGCTCCAAAACAATCCGCTCAGGTGAATTTACTGAACCCTTCAGTAGCGGGTGCTATGGAACCTAAAGTAGCGGGTGCAGCATTCGGTGTTGCAAAAGGTAAACTTTCTAACCCGGTTGAAGGAGGAACAGGAGTTTATGTTTTGGTTAAGAAATCAGAAACAGTAAACAAACAGCCTGGAGATCTTAAGCAGTTTACAGAATCTCTTACTCAGAGAAATGCAGGAATGTTCGGACAGGCTTGGATGAAGAGTCTTCAGGACAATGCAGATATCGAGGATTACAGAATTGAGATCTGGAACAAGCTGGGAAATCAGCAACAATAAGAAATTCATTTCTATAAATATTAAAAGCGACAAATTTTTTTGTCGCTTTTTTTGTATTTAACGCAGAACAATAAAGGAAAAGATTTATTTAAAATGTATTATATTTGCTTATTAGAAAAAAATTAGCAAGTGAAGTTCAGTAAAGAATTAAAAGCTGGTGTGATTGCACTTCTAGCTATTGTAGGCTTTGTGGTGTTGTTTCAGTTTATGAAAGGGAAAAGCCTTTTTACTACCGACAATATATTTTACGCAAAATATGATAATGTAGAAGGTCTGGCACAGTCTTCGGCAGTCTCTATTAATGGTCTGAAAGTAGGACAGGTAGACAAGATTATTCCTATAACGGCAAAAGATGGAAAAATTAATTTTGTCGTAAAAATTACAGTCGACAACAAATTCGAGTTTTCAAAAAATTCATCATTGGAGATCTTTGAACCAGGATTAATGTCTGGTAAAGAAATGAGAGTAAATCTTATGTATGGAGGCCCGACTGCAAAGGACGGTGATACCCTGAAAGGAGCTTTCAAACTTGGAACTCTGGGAAGTCTTTCTTCTCAGGTAGGTCCGGTAAAAGATCAATTGCAGGTAGTATTACACAGAGTTGACTCTTTAATGGCCAATGCAAACCAGGTTTTTGACGCTCAGAACAGAGCTGAAATAAAAGCTTTATTAGCGAACCTTAATAAAACAGTAGGAGCATTACAGTCTACCGCAGGAAGTGTTAACAACCTTGTAGGTCATAACGATCCTAAATTGCAGAAAGTATTGGATGATGCAAGTCTTACTATGCAAAGCGGAAAGGTGACTTTGGATAAATATGGAAATCTGGCTCAGAGTATTGATACTAAACAGTTGAATGCTACTATTGCCAATTTAGATGCTACTGTAGGTAAATTGAATCAGGTGATTGGCGGTATAGATAAAGGAGAAGGAAGCTTAGGCAAACTGATGAAGGATGAGCAGCTTTATAACAACCTGAATTCGGCTTCTTCCAATTTAAATTCATTGATCGAAGATATGAAAGCGAATCCGAAGAGATACATCAACTTCTCGGTTTTCGGTAAAAATAACAAAGACTAATACGCCTTATGCAGTACATCGATAACATTATTTTCCTGATTTTATTAGTGGCAGGATTCGGGCTGTTTGCCAAAAGCCTGCAGAAGATCTATAGAAATATCAGATTGGGTCACGAAATCAATAGAAACGACAGAAAAGGAGAACGTTGGGAAACTATGGCTCGTGTAGCTATGGGACAAAGTAAAATGACGGCACGTCCTGTAGCTGGAGTCTTACACCTTTTTGTGTATGTAGGTTTTGTGATTATTAATATCGAATTAATAGAAATTGTTGTTGATGGAATATTTGGTACCCATCGTTTCTTATCAAGCATTTTCGGACATACATTTTATAATTTCTTTACTGCAACCTTAGAAGTTTTAGCTCTTTTGGTGGTTATTGGGGTTGTCATTTTCTTTATTCGTAGAAATTTTTATGGAGTGAAGAGATTGACGATGAAAGAACTTTTTGGATGGCCAAAAAATGATGCAAACTGGATTTTGATTATTGAATTTGCTCTGATGATGGCTTTCTTTATGATGAATTCATCAGATTTTATTTTACAGTCGAGAAATGTTTTGCCAGAACATGGAAGCTTCCCGATCAGTGAGATGACATTGGTTCCGTTTTTAGAGATTTTCAGCTTTGATAACGGATTTTTGATGTTCACAGAGAAAGCGGCATGGTGGTTTCACTTTGTAGGAATTCTTTTCTTCATGAACTACCTTTACTATTCAAAACACCTGCATATTATCCTTGCGTTTCCAAGCACATGGTATGCAAATCTAGATAAAAAAGGAAAATTCAACAATCTTGAATCTGTTACAAAAGAGATCAAATTAATGATGGATCCTAACGCAGATCCTTATGCTGCTCCGGCTGAAGGAGCAGAAGCAGATGTACCTTCTAAATTCGGTGCTGAAGATATCTTTGACCTGAACCAAGTACAGTTGCTGAACGCCTATTCTTGTACAGAATGCGGACGTTGTACTTCTGTTTGTCCTGCTAATATTACCGGAAAAAAACTTTCTCCAAGATTGATCCTTATGAAAACAAGAGATCGTTTGGAAGAAGTAGGAAGAAATATTGATCAAAACGGAAAATTTGTTGACGACGGTAAAAAACTGTTGAACGACTATATCACAAAAGAAGAACTTTGGGCGTGTACCACATGTAACGCATGTACAGATGCCTGTCCGGTATTGCTTGACCCGCTTTCCATTATTTTTGAAATGAGAAGATTCCTGGTGATGGAACAATCTGCTGCTCCACAGGAACTGAATCTGATGATGACCAATGTGGAAAACAACGCGGCTCCTTGGCAGTACAATCAGGCTGACCGTCTGAACTGGGCATCGGAAAACTAGATAATTAATCAATTTGAATGTTTGAAATTGATACCAGTCTACATCATTTTCAAATCTCCAAATTCTCACATTTTCAAACTGAAAAAGAAATGGATTTCAATATAAAAACAATGGCAGAATATGCTGCCGAAGGAAAAGCCCCGGAAGTTTTATTTTGGGTGGGATGTGCGGGAAGTTTTGATGACCGTGCTAAAAAAATTACAAAAGCATTTTGCAAGATATTAAATAAAATAGGTGTTGAATTTGCGGTTTTAGGACAGGAAGAAAGCTGTACCGGAGATCCTGCAAAAAGAGCCGGAAATGAATTTGTTTTCCAGATGATGGCCCTTACCAATATCGAAGTATTGAATGCTTACGAAGTAAAGAAAATTGTAACGGCTTGTCCACACTGTTTCAATACTTTGAAAAATGAATATCCAAGCTTAGGTGGACACTTTGACGTGGTACACCATACTCAGTTCCTTAAAACATTAATGGAAGAAGGAAGGCTGAAAATTGAAGGAGGTGCATTCAAAGGGAAAAAAATTACTTTCCATGATCCATGTTACCTGGGACGTGCCAATGACGAATATGAAGCGCCAAGAATGCTTCTTGAGAAACTGGATGCAGAACTTGTAGAGATGAAACGTTGTAAAACCAACGGACTTTGTTGTGGAGCAGGAGGAGCACAGATGTTTAAAGAGCCTGAAAAAGGAAATAAAGACATCAATATTGAAAGAACAGAAGAAGCTTTATCTTTTGAACCTAAGGTAATTGCTACAGGATGTCCTTTCTGCAATACCATGATGACGGATGGGGTAAAACACTTTAACAAAAACACTGAAGTAGCCGTAAAAGATATTGTTGAACTTCTTGCTGAAGCAGAAGACTTATAATCTTATAAAAGGTTATGAAGGTGAAATGGAGACTCTCCTTTTTATTGATCATTTCAATACTTGCTCTTCTTACATTCTGGAATTATCAAAACAGAGTATATGATTGGGATATGCCGGGCTACATGGGAAGTATGTATACTTCTGAGTTCCCGGATTCACCGGATAAGGTTCGAATCATTACCTATCAGGAAATAAAAAAGGAGGCTCCTGCAGACCATTATACAGACATCATCGGAATAAAGCAATGGGATATTCCAAGGCAGTATTTCGTAAAAAATACACAATCTTTTACAGAACAATTACCCTATTTTCAGATTAAAGTAGGGTATATTCTTGTCATAACTCTTTTTTATAAGCTTGGGCTTTCATCTCCAATGGCAGTCCTGTTTACCAGCCTTATTTCGTACTTTTTTTCAGGGGTATTATTATTTTATATTTTAAAACTGCTGTTTCCAAAGAAATATTGGCTTGCGGTAGTATTAACGGTTGCCTCCATGCTATTGCCCCCCATGACCTACATGTCCAGAGTTTCTACACCTGATATGTTTATTTTTCAGTTTATGCTGATCTTTATTATTGGTTTGCTCAAAAAATGGAGCAAGTGGGCCATGTTTGTGCTTCTATTTGGGATTACTTTTATACGGCCGGATTATATCACATTCACTCTCACCTATATTATTGCTGTTTTCTTTTTCCAGTATCTTCAGGAAAAGAAAATTGATGTTTCCTTTATCGCACAGGGAACAGTTCTTCTGATCATGTACCTGGTCATTATTAAGTTTTATCATTATCCTGGATGGAAAGATCTCTTCTATGATACTTTTATCGATAGAAGGCCTATTATCTCAACACATCCTATTGATGTTAGTGTAAAAGACTATCTGAGTATTATTTATATTAAAATTATCTACTTTAAAAAAGTAACGCTATCCGTAGCCATTATGATTGGAGTCATATTTTGGCGCTCCAAAGATGTTTGGGTAAGAATGATCTCAGTTCTTTTTCTGATCAATGTGTATATCAAATTCTTTTTCTTTCCGCAGTCAGCAGCGTTAAGATTTTTCTTTCCGTTTATTTTTCCGCTTTTCATGATGATGCTCTATGTACTGAGCAAAAAATACAATGATCTTAAACTGGAGAAAATTGCGTAATTTTGTCTTTAAGAAGATAGGGATTTACCATCACTGTTCAATTCATATTCTGTTCAATAACCGGAATTGATGATACGTGTTCAAGTTCCTGAAAAATAAATATTTACATTATGAAAATCGAAGAATCTAATATTGTAGAAACCAACGACTACAGAGTTATTATATACCCGGCTTCAAGACCTTTTGAAACCAAAGAAGCAAAAGCTATCACTGAAAAACTTTTTGATTTCCTTGCCACATGGGCTGCTCATGGAAAACCGCTTTCTTCTTCATTTAAAATTGAAAAGAATCAGTTTATCATAGTATGTGTAGATGAAGAAAAAGAAATGGCTTCAGGATGCAGTATTGATGCTCTAGGGAAGATCATGAGAGAAATTGATGAAGAGTATCAATTGGGTCTTTTTGACAGGATGAAAGCAAGCTTTGTAGAAAATGGTGAAGTGAAAACGTTAAAGTTAATTGATTTTAAAACGAAGCTGAGAAATGGAGAGCTTGCAGGAGATATCCAGGTTTTTGACTTCTCTAAAAATACTTATCTGGACTTTTTAAGCCACTTCCTGCTTCCTTTGGAGAAGAGCTGGGCGGCTTCTATAAAATAATCGCTGTTATCCTGATACAGCAGTATAATCATAAAGTGGAAAATATATTTCCACTTTTTTGTTTTAATGTATATTTGTATAGATTCGAGTAGAGACTAATGCCTAAAGTACTTTTTTTAACGACTTCCCATAGCTATAATGATGACCGGATTTTTTATCATCAGGCCAAAGCTCTTAGAGATAATGGGTATGAAGTAAAAATATGCAGTTTACATGCAGAGTATAAAGGTTTTATAGATGGAATTGAAATAGAATCTTATGCTGTACTGGAGGAAAGTATAGATCATAAAATGCAAACTTTCCGGAAAGTTTGTAATGATTTTCAACCCCAATGTATCATCTGCTCTGAACCTCTGGCTATTGTAGCGGTAAGGAACTTTGTAAAAGAAAACAAGATAAGCTGTATCTATGATGTTACAGAATGGTATCCATCCCTATCAATGCTTCAAAAGTACAGGTTTCCGGCTAAAATTTTTCAAACGGTAAAATTTTCTCTTATCCAGTTGTGTGCTGGTTTTTTAAGCACTCATTTCATTTTTGGAGAAACAACCAAAAAGTTTCCGCTGGCTTATTTTTTTGGATTCAAAAAACAAATGATTCTTCCCTATTATCCGGATTCTATTTATATCAAGGAAAGCATAAAACAGCTGGATACAGATACGATTACGCTCTGCTATACAGGTCAGATTTCTAAAGATAAGGGTATTGAAAATTTTTTCAGTACAATAGATAAGCTTCGTCAGAAAATGCCCACGCTTCATATCAGGATTCTGATTATCGGATCAACGGTAGATGGAGATGATGAAATTTATTTTTCAGCATTACTGAAGCAATATTCTTTTGATCATATAGAGATCCGAAAACCAACAGCTTTTGAAAGGTTTACAGAATCATTGGCAGAAGCAGATATATGCTTTGATCTTCGGGAAATTAATTTTGAAAACAATCATTCTCTGCCCATAAAACTGTTTTATTTTATGGGAGCAGGAAAACCGGTGATTTATTCAGATTTAAAAGGAATCCGGAAGCATTTGGGCATTCTTTCGTTTGGCAGTCTGGTAGATCCTCATCATGCCGAATTTATTTCGGAGATTATCATCAATTATATCAGGAATCCTGAGTCATATCATGCTCATGCTCTCAATGCCAGGAAAGAATTTAAAGAACAATATAATTGGGATAGAATAAAAGTTTCCTTCGTTGATTTTGTGAAAAGATCTATTGATAAATAATCACCATGCAGCTTACTATCATTAAAACATTTGTCTCCCGTTTTCTTATTCTGATCCTGAGTTTCGGATTGGTGATCTATTCTACGAATATGTGGGGTAGTGAAGGAAAGGGAACCATTTCTATTGTGGTTGCCAATGCTGCTGCAGTGAGCTTTTTCAGCAGTATCTTTTCGGGGAGCAGTGCTTCTTATTTTGCTTCAAGATTTAAAATAGAAAAAGTCTTATTGTATGCTTATCTGTGGTCTCTTCTCACAGGGCTTCTGATCCCGTTTTTATTCAGTCTGGCTTCTATTCAGAGTGAATATCTTTTTTATCTTATCGGAATCTCTGTATTTTCTTCCCTTTTGTCTACTAATATCAGTTTGTTTATTGGAAAACAGGATATTAGAAAGTTTAATGTGTATACCGTTTTACAGCAGCTTGTACATATTATCTTTATAGGATTACTAGTATATGTGATTGGGAAAAAAGACGTTTCAGTCTATTTTCTTGCACAGATTGGGTGTCTGGCACTTCTTTTCCTGACCAGCTTTTTTCAGATCATCAGAAAATGTAATATTTCCGAAATATCATTCTGTAAAGAGGTAGCCAGAAATATGTTTGAATATGGCTGGAAAACCCAACTGAGTGCTTTCGTTCAGTTTCTTAATTACAGGCTTTCATTCTATTTCCTGGAATACTTTGAAGGCATCGCCAGCGTAGGTATTTTTTCCATTGGAGTCACTTTTTCAGAAGCAATATGGACGATTACCCGTAGCATCGCTGTCGTTTTATACTCTGATGTCGTTAATAGTAAAAGTAAGGAAGAATCCATAGGGAAAACCAAAGAGTCTTTAAAGCTGACATTTATTTTAATGATAGGTTTTGTGCTGGGAATTATTATTATCCCTTCACAGGTTTATGAGATGATTTTTGGGAAAGAATTCAGAGAAACCAAAGAAATTATGCTCCTCTTATCACCAGGAATTTTTGCCATAGCCGTAAGTGATATGGTTGGGCATTACTTTTCAGGAATGAGAGAACTTAGAATTCTCAATGTTAAATCAATGGTCGGATTGGTCGTTACAGTGGTCTTTTCTTTTATTGCAATACCCAGATGGGGAATTTTAGGAGCATGTATTGCCACTACTTCATCTTATTTGGTTTCAGCTTTTCTGTTGTTCCGAAAATTTTATAGTTCCACCTCATTGAGTTGGAAAGATTATATGGTTTCCAAAGAAGAAATACATCTTTTAAAACAAAAATTATTGAAGAAATAATTACTCATTACACGAACGGAAAATAAAGTCATTTCCCTATTTTTACAAAACTATTAAGTCTTTACTATGTGCGGAATCAGCGGTTATTATTCATTTCATAAAAGTATTTCCTCAAAAAATATTCTGGAAATGAATCAGGCAATCAGACATCGCGGACCGGATGATGAAGGATTCTGGCTATATGATCACAGCCATGGACTTTGTTTTTCAGGAAATGATTCTACTCAAAAAATTCAAGAACAGTTTCCGGTTTTACAGGAAATAAATTCCAATATTGCCTTAGGGTTTCGCAGGCTATCCATTATTGATCTTTCTGAAAAAGGGCATCAGCCGATGCTTTCAGAAGACGAGCAGATTGTTATTACATTTAATGGAGAGATTTATAATTTTAAAAAATTAAGAAAAGAACTTGAAATTTTAGGACATACTTTCTACAGTACTTCTGATACGGAAGTTATTCTCAAGGCTTATAAAGAGTGGGGAAATTCAACCTTTGCAAAGCTGGATGGGATGTTTGCGATTTGTATCGTGGATCTTATCTCCCAAAAGCTTATACTGGCAAGAGATAGAGTAGGGATGAAACCTTTATTTTATCATCATAGTGAACAAGGGCTGGTTTGGGCTTCAGAAATAAAAGCATTACTGAAAAATGAATGGGTAAAACCAGAAATCAACTGGGATGGAGTGTATACTAATTTCCTTTTTCAGACCACACTGGCTCCACAAACCTGTTTTCAGCGTATTTTCTCTCTGGAACCAGCTTCCTTTATGACCGTTGATTTAAAGAATCAAAAAATTATCAAAGAAAAATTCTGGAAACTGCCTTCACCGTCTGCTAAAAACATTTCTCAGGAAGAAGCGGTAAAAAAAATAGACGAACTTCTTTCCGAAAGTATTTCAGAACAATTATATGCCGATGTTCCTGTAGCAGTTATGATGAGTGGTGGGATAGATTCTACCTTAATTGCTTCAAAATCAAAATCTTTTAATGCCAATATTAATACCTACACCATCTCTTATCCGTTTTCTGATGAAGAAGTGAAAAATGCATCTCTGGCAGCTCAGCATTTTGGGGTTTCCCATGAAGTGAAGGAAGTAAGTGATGAAGAAGCACTGGAACAACTTAAAGAAAATATTCAGCATTTTGAAGAGCCTTACAGCAGTTTTGAAGTGTTAATCAATGCGGCAAAATATGCACATGATAAAGATTTTAAAGTGGTATTGAGCGGAAACGGAGCCGATGAGCTTTTTGCAGGTTATTCCCATACGCTGAAGCTCAACAGATGGCTTCTGATGAGGAATTTTAATTTTCTAAGTCCATTGATCTTCACAAAAGACAAATTTTCGCAACGGGTTAAAAACTATTTCTCTCAGGATGATATGTTTGACTTTTTCAGACAAAGCCAGATCAGTATGATGCCTTTGGAAGCTAAAAGCCTTATACAGCCTGATATTTACAATAAAATTAATTCAGAACTTTCAGAATATCATCTTTCAGAAACAAAAAACTATTCCGGATATTTTGAATATGATATGAAATATTCACTGTCTTCTCACCACGTTTTTCGGGATGATCTGAGTGCCATGAAATACAGTGTGGAATTTCGTTATCCCTATCTAAGTAACAATCTTATTGATTATGTATCAGCCCTGCCCCAGAATATCAGGTTTAATGGTATTCAGAATAAACCCTTATTGCGTAAAACCGCTGAAAAATATCTTCCCGAATCAGTTTTGAATATGCCTAAAAAAGGGTTTTCATTTCCTGTTAATTATTTCATTAAAAACGAAAAAAGAGTAAGAGATTTTATTGTTGAAAACCTTGAAAGTTTAAAGAAGAGAAACTTCTTCAATGCAGCGGTGATTGATGAATGGTGGAATCACCAGGAACATGAATATGACTGGGTGAAAATATGGCAGCTGGTTACTTTTGAGCTATGGTACCAGAAATATTTTGAAAAATAAAGAAGCTGCCTAAAGATTAATATTTTACCTTTGTATTTATGATGAAATATTTTTGGAGTATACTTGTTGTGGTTTTTGCACTGATCAGTTGCAAAAGTGATGATGATTCTTTACAGAGAATAGATCAGGTACTTAATATCTACATGAAAAACAGCGCTGGTCAGGATCTTCTGAACAGTAAGAAAACAGGATCTTTTACAGGATATTCTGTGAATGATGTTTTCGGAGCTAAAGATAATTCTCCGGTGAGCATTTCATTGAGAATGACAACCGATTCTCTGTTTTATATGGAATATCTTGCAGGCGCAAAAAGAAGACGTCTGGATTCTATCAGCCCAGATAATCCGGGAACAGGAACTTCCTATTTCTCCAGAATGCAGATTACGTTTACTAAAAGTACTAATGTAGCTGATAATGTTATAGGATTACTGGAGGTTCAGTATCGTAATACGCCCACCGCATTTCAGGTTTCAAAGGTATTATATGACGGAAATGAAGTGTTTTCAAAAAATGCTGATGCACCAACTTCGATAAATACCGTTACGATCACAAAATAATTTTTAAATTTGTACAACTGTTAGCTGATTATAAGCTAAACATCTAATATTTAACATCTAAATAAAATGTTACAAGTCAATTTTTTGCGCGACAATAAAGAACGCGTTTTAGAAGGTCTTAAGAAAAGACAATTCAAAAATCTTGAGTTGGTAGACGAGGCGATCGCTGCCGACGAAGAAAGAAAAAGAATCCAGTTTGAACTAGATTCCCAGCTTTCCGAAATCAACAAAATTTCGAAAGAAATCGGACTTTTGATGAAAGAAGGGAAAAAAGAAGAAGCGGAATCGGCAAAGTCTAAAACAGCACAATACAAAGAGTCGAGCTCAGAATTGAAATCCCAGTTAGAAGTTAAAGAAAATGACTTACTGAATATTCTGTATCAGCTTCCCAACATTCCCAATGAATTGGTGAAGAGTGGTGCTTCTGCTGATGATAACGAAATTATTTTCCAGTCTCATCCTGTAGAAGGTCTTGGGGAAGGAGCAATCCCTCACTGGGAACTGGCAAAAAAATATAACCTTATCGATTTTGAATTAGGAGTGAAAATTGCCGGAGCTGGTTTTCCTGTTTATTTAGGAAAAGGAGCAAGATTACAGAGAGCTTTGGTGCAGTATTTCTTAGATAAAAACGTTGAAAAAGGATATACAGAAGTAAATCCTCCTCATGTTGTAAATGAGGCATCAGGTTTTGGTACCGGTCAGCTTCCGGATAAGGAAGGACAGATGTATTATATCAACGAAGATAAATTATATCTTATTCCTACAGCAGAAGTTCCTGTAACCAATCTTTACCGTGACGTTTTGCTTGATGAAAAAGATCTTCCGATCAAAAATACAGCATTCTCTCAGTGTTACAGAAGAGAGGCAGGAAGCTACGGTGCTCATGTAAGAGGGCTAAACCGTCTTCACCAGTTTGAAAAAGTTGAAATTGTAAGAATTGAAAAACCTGAAAATTCTTATGCTGTTTTGGAAGAAATGGTAGAGCATATCAAAGAAATTCTTACAGATCTTGAACTTCCGTTCAGAGTATTGAGACTTTGCGGTGGTGATACAGGTTTTGCATCTGCAATGACGTATGACTTCGAAGTTTGGAGTGCTGCCCAGGAAATGTGGTTAGAAGTAAGTTCTGTATCTAACTTTGAAACATTCCAGGCCAACAGATTGAAGTGCCGCTATAAAGGAGATGGTAAATCTCAGCTGGTTCACACCTTGAACGGATCAGCCATGGCATTACCAAGAATTATGGCTGCGTTGCTTGAAAACAACCAGACAGCAGAAGGCATCAAACTTCCTAAAAAGGTTGCAGAATATGCACGATTTGACGTTATAAACTAAAAATTAGTATAAAAATAATTAAACCCTCCTATCTTTAGATAAGAGGGTTTTTATTTTGTCGCTTATTTATTGAATAGAATATAATAAGCAAAGGTGAGGATCATTTAAATATACCTGACCTTACTGTCAAAATCTCAGATTAGTTATAACCGCAGTAGCAATACCAGCTTCCGTCTGCTAACTTAAAGCATCTGTAGATAGGTGTTGTTTTAGGACATGTTCCACCGATATCTCCTCCTGGATCTAATCCTTCACCCATGTCAATTGCACGTGCTCCGCTGATGTTTTTTAATTCGTCTCTTGTTAAACGAGATTTTGATAAATTAGTTTTTTTCATGGTTAGATTTTTTTTAGTTTTTATACCATTTTAATCACATTTCAAATGTAAAAAAGAGGATTCAATAAAAGAAAACCTATTTTACTAAGTTTCAGAAAATTTTTACTAAATTTATCATTACCATGAAAATCGGACAAAAATTAAAACAAGTGAGGGAATCCATGAGGATGTCTCAGGATGACTTGGCGTCATCTCTGAACACAACACAAAAGACTATTTCGAATTGGGAGAGTGATAAAGGTCTTCCAACAGTTATTCAGCTGGCATGCATTGAAAAAATCCTGCATGTAGATGTATTATCCTGGTTTGAAGATAATGGTATTATTTTTAAACATAAAACGGATAAAGGAGAGAATTCGGAGATTGTAACTCATAACTTCAGTAAGGTTATTGAACAATATGAGAAACGTATATTTGAAAAAGATATATGTATTGATGAACAAAAAGAAATCATTAAATCTCTGATAGAAAAGTTCAATCTTCAGAATTGAAATTTGATTTTTTGATAGATTAAACGTAAAATAATAAAACCCACCGGAATCCGGTGGGTTTTGCTTTATTCTGTGACAATAATAATTTTTTTATCGGCATTTTTGAGCTTTGCTTCGTTATTGTAGATGGCTTTCAGATCATATTCTATTCTTACAGAATAATCGTCAACCTGCTTCAGCCAGTCATGTTTACCGGTGATTGATTTTATTTTACTTTCAAATTTTAAAGTCGTTCCGATATTTTTGAAAAACATCATCATCATTCCCTCCATTTTTTCCGTTTCTTCTTTAGAACCTTGAGAGCGAAGTACTTCTTCAATATTTTTAAGATTGAAAAAATCGGTGTTAATGGTTAGAGTTTTACCATCCCAGGTATTGAGTAAATTTTGATCAAAGGGTAATTTTTCGTCATTATTGAAATTTTTAATGATCTCATAATCATATGGAGTAAAATGATCCATTTTAAAGGAAAATCCAGTGGGAATAGGATCGTTGCCATCTTTTGTGGATTTCAAAAAAACTTTTTTCAGCATTCTGAGCGTATCCTGATTTTCCGTTTTTAGTTTCCCTTCTTTCTTTAGAATATCATGCATGCTGGTCCAGACTGTTGGGAATCGATCCAGCTCATTAAATTTCTCCTGTTTCAGGGAATCAGGAGTCATAGCCTGCATCTCTGCCATAAATTCCCTGGTATCTACATCAGTAATCATAGAGGTGGCTGTATCCTTATGATAGATTACTTCAGTATTAATGTTGCAGGATTGTAGGGTAACCAGACTTATTAAAAATAAGACGATTGTTTTCTTCATGGTATATTATAAATTCTAATTAATGGCAGTTCACCGCTCCGTTGGGATCTTTAATAATCGTCATTGCTTCAGCTTTCGGGGAAACATAAGGAATACCCAGTTCAAGACCTCTCAGGATAAATAATCCTCCTAAAATAATCATGATCACCGGAACAGCTTTTAGAACTTTTACCCTGAAGGCCTGATTCATGAGGTTCCCGGCCAGAACAATGGCAAACATGAACGGAAGGGTTCCGAGACCAAATAAAGCCATATATAAAGCTCCCTGCCATATTCCTCCGCCTGCAAGACTGGCGGTAAGTGCCATATACACCATTCCACATGGTAAAAAGCCATTCAAAAGTCCAGTAGAGAATCTTGAGCGATAATCTGCTTTCTGAAGAAGTTTTCCCAAGTTCATTTTTACACTGTACAGGAATTTGGAGAGGAAAGGAATTTTTGAAGCAAAATCTTTTCCACCAAATGAAAATACAGCCATAATAATGAGGAGAACTCCCGCTGTAATCGTCAGATATTTCTGAAAGCCTGCCATTTCAAATCCCTGTCCGATAATTCCCAGAAGTGCACCCAATAATGAATAGGTGAAAATTCTTCCGAATTGATAAGTAAGGTTCTGAAGATAGAAGTTAGCGGCCTGCTTTTTAGTTAATCCCATCGACAAGGCAATAGGACCACACATTCCGATACAGTGAAAACCGGATGCAAAGCCTAAAGCAATAGCCGATACAATAAGTCCTATTTCCATATCACATCATAATCCATTCTATAGTCTGTTTTATCTTTGCTCCAACTTAATCTTAACGTGTAGTTTCCTACTTTCAATACCTGTGCGGGAATTGTGAAAGACTGGCTGGCATCAAGCTGTACAGATTTTTTGATGTCTAAATTCTGGTCGTCGGTTCTGTTTAAAACAAATTTTACCGTAGTATTTGAATTATTATATTCTTTTGGAAATGTAATTTTAATTCCCTTGGTGTCCTGGCTGTATAAAGGTTTTTCCTGTAATTCATCCGCTTTTTTCTTCGCATCAATCACATCCTGGTACTTCAGCTCTTCTTCATAATAATTATCCGTTACCATTTCGGAATTCTTCTGCCCGTTCGGGAAAAGAAACATCATGGATAATATAAAAACTATGAATGCAAGTAATGCAATTACAACACCGTGTCCCCAACTAAAGTTCTTCATTTTTTTCTAATTAAAATTGCAGTTTGAATGGTCCTTCAAAATAAGTCTGATATGAATCCACCAATTTACCTTTCATGTCATAAACACCAATGGTAATATTCTGTTTAGACAGTTTCATTTCATCTTCCGGGAAACTGATATTGATGGTTCCTTTTGATATTTTATCCCTGTCTACCTGGATTTTACTTGATGCACTGTAAGTAATTTCACCATGGGCAGGAGCAATTACTTTAATGGTCACCATTTTCTTTTCGTTCGTTTTATTAAGGAAGGTATAATTATAGGTATTGGTAATTTTACCGTCTCTTACAAAGAATGTACTTCCTGCAGGTTTGATGAATTTAGCCTCCATCTCACCACGGCTGTACAGAAGATATCCTAAGAAACCTACAAGAAGGAAAAGAAATATACTGAAACCTTTCATTCTTCCTGTAAATTTGAACTGAGTTTCTTTTTCAATTTCGTTCTCAGAAGCATATCGGATCAGTCCTTTTGGAAGTCCTACTTTTTCCATGACTTCATCACAGGCATCTATACAGGCAGTACAGTTGATACATTCCAACTGTTGTCCGTCTCTGATATCAATCCCTGTAGGGCATACTACCACACACTGATGGCAGTCGATACAGTCTCCTTTTCCTGCTGCTTTTCTGTCTTCTCCTTTTCTCCATTTTGATCTGTTTTCTCCTCTTTTGAAGTCATAGAAAACGTTGATGGTATCTTTATCAATCAATACTCCCTGAAGTCTTCCGTACGGGCATACCAGTGTACAAACCTGTTCTCTGAACCATGCAAATACAAAATAGAATGCAGCGGTAAGAAGAATCATGACAATAAAATTGGTAGGATGAGCAAATGGCCCTTCACCAATAATTTTAAATACCTGTTCATATCCTACGATATACATGAACATAAAGTGGGTAATGATCAATGAAATGATAATATAAACAGTCCATTTCAAACTTCTCTTCCAGATTTTCTCACTGTTCCACTCTTGTCTGTCCAGCTTCATTTGCTTATTTCTGTCACCTTCAATCAGATATTCGATTTTACGGAATATCGATTCCATAAAAATTGTCTGAGGGCAAATCCACCCGCAGAAAATTCTTCCGAATGCAATCGTAAAAACAATAATAAAGATTAAAGAGGCAATAGCACCTAAAGTAAGGATAAAAAAGTCCTGTGGATAGAAAGGTTGTCCAAAGATGAAAAACGCTCTGTCTATCACATTGAACATCAATAATGGGTTACCATTGATTTTGATGAACGGTAATGCAAAGTAAATAATTAATAAAAGGTAGCTTACAATGTTTCTATAGTTGGTATATTTCCCTTTTGGCTTTCTGGGAAATACCCATCTTCTTTTTCCGGATTGCTCCATTGTCCCTATAGAATCTCTGTAAGTCTCAGGGTCCAGAACCTGTCCCTGTCCGCCGCGTACTTCTATATCTTCTATGTCTGACATATGTAATAGGTTTTAAAAAAGAAAAAACATAATTCGTTACTATTTTTTAGCTAATAACAAATTATGTTTTTTTCATATATTTTTTCTAATTTTTTAAATTATTCTTTTTCCCAGTGAGCTTCTTCTCCATATGGTGGAGCTCCTCCCTGAGCCGGAGTAATTGGTTGCTGTTCCTGGTTGATATGATAAACATATGCTGCAACATTTTGAATGTCTGCTCCAGTTAAAACTCCATTTTTACCCCAAGCCTGCATTGCAGTCCCTGTAACTCCATTTTCTACAACGTGGAATACGTTTTTGAATAATGTTTTTTCAGGTTGGTTATGCCAGTAGTTATCGGTAAGGTTTGGTCCGATACCTCCTCTACCACCATCAGAGTGGCAAGAAACACAGGTTGTCTTGAATATTTCTTCCCCTGCAGCAATATTATCTGCTGAATATTTTGCAGATTCAATAGTTACAGGAGGCTGTTCTGCCATATATTTATCAATAGCTGCCAGTTGCTCTTTATATTCTTTTTCATATTCGCTTAACGGGTGAGCGAAGTCTGTAAAAGAGTATGCTGCGATATATACAATACAAAAAGCGGTCCCAAAATAGAATAAACCTACCCACCATTTTGGTAATTGGTTATCCAGCTCCATGATTCCATCGAAACCGTGGTCGATAAGGATATCTTTTTCTTCAGAAGCAGATTGCTTTTTGAAAGCACTTTGATATAATCTTTTGAAAAAAGGTACTTTCTTTTCAGCTAAATAAGCAGCCTTTTCTTCAGGAGACAATTTCTTGAATTTGTTGTTTTCAATAAGGTCTCCAATAGCTCCATGAATGTAAGCAAGGATCCCCGCAATCACAACAGTTCCCCAGAAGTAAGGTGAAGAAAGGAACGCGTAGCTCTGTACAAATAAATAATAAAAAACTATTAAAAGTCCGATTATTATTAAGATGTTTATAACAACAGGTGTTCTTTGTTTCATAAAAAATAGTTTAATTTTTTAAATTAAAATCGTCATCTTCATCATCCCCAAGAGGTGCCTCTTCTTCTTCTTTGTAATATTTTTTAGGCCTGCTAAAAACATAGATTACCAAAGCGATGAAGAACAGCATAAAGAAAATCAGAGCCAGTGTCTGGTAGAAGCCAGCATTTTCTGTATTGGATAATATATCTTTAAAGTTCTGAGGAATCATAGTATGCGCCTTTTAATGTTTTTTAGTTATTACTTGCTGTTTTGATTTCAGTTGTTTTGATATCTGTACCTAATCTCTGAAGATAAGAAATAAGAGCTACAATTTCTTTTTTCTCTAGTTCTCCCTGAGGTCTCTTAGCATAAGCTACCTTAAGGTCATTTGCTTCTGCGAAGATATCTTTTACAATTTTTGCTGATTGGTTGTTTGCCCATTTATCTGCAGAATCGATTTCAGCCTTAGTATAAGGTACATCGAATACATTCTTCATCAGCTTCATTTTGTCTACCATCTTAGTTCTGTCTAAGTCAGTAGCAATTAACCAAGGGTAACGAGGCATGATTGAACCAGCAGAAGTAGATCTTGGGTTATACATGTGTTTGTAGTGCCAAGAACTTGGGTTTTTACCACCTTCTCTATGTAAATCCGGTCCTGTTCTCTTAGAACCCCATAGGAATGGTCTGTCGTATACGAATTCTCCAGCTTTGGAGTATTGTCCGTTTTTACCGTTGAATCTTACGATCTCATCTCTGAACGGTCTTACCATCTGAGAGTGACAAGCGTTACATCCTTCACGGATATAGATATCTCTACCTTCAAGTTCCAGTGGTGAATAAGGTTTCACAGCTGAAATCGTAGGTACACTTTTCTTAAGAGATAATGTAGGGATAATTTCAATTGAACTACCGATAGATATGGTAATGAAAGATAAAATACCTAGTAATACAGGAGTTCTCTCTAACCAAAGGTGAGTTCCTTCTCCTTCTTTTCTGTTCTTGCTGATGTTTGCCAATGCAGGAGCTTCAGCAGGAACTTCTTTCTGGAATGATCCTTTTCTTACCGTAGCAATTACGTTTACGATCATTAGGATAGATCCTGAAATATAGAATAAACCTCCTACGAATCTCATTTTAAAGTAAGGAATAATTGCCGTTACAGTATCCAACCAGTTTTTCCATAATAATGTTCCATCCGGGTTGAATTGCTTCCACATTAATCCTTGTGTAAATCCTGAAATATACATTGGTACTGCATAGAAGATAATTCCTAAAGTACCTAACCAGAAATGCCAGTTAGCTAATTTTACAGACCAAAGTTTTGTTCTCCACATAATTGGTACCAAATAATAGATAACCCCGAATGCCATGAAACCATTCCATCCAAGAGCTCCTAAGTGTACGTGACCGATAACCCAGTCTGTAAAGTGACCAATTTTGTTGATGTTTTTAGTTGCCAAAAGCGGCCCTTCAAACGTTGCCATACCATAACAAGTAACAGCTACTACAAAGAACTTAAGGATAGGATTTTCTCTTACTTTATCCCAAGCTCCTCTTAGCGTAAGAAGACCATTTAACATTCCTCCCCAAGATGGTGCAATAAGCATGATAGAGAACCCTGTTCCTACCGCCTGAGCCCACGCTGGAAGAGCTGTATACTGAAGGTGGTGAGGACCAGCCCAGATATATACGAAAATTAATGACCAGAAGTGAATAATAGACAGTTTATAAGAGAATACCGGTCTGTCTGCAGCCTTCGGAAGGAAGTAATACATTAAACCTAGAACCGGTGTCGTCAATACGAATGCAACCGCATTGTGACCATACCACCACTGTACAATAGCATCTTTTACCCCTGCATATGCTGAATAAGATTTCCAGCCTGTGAAAGATAAAGGTACTTCAAGGTTGTTGAAGATGTGAAGCATTGCTACTGCAATCCAAGTACCGATGTAGAACCAGATGGCTACATAAAGGTGTCTTACTCTTCTCTTCGAAATAGTCAGGAACATATTGATACCAAAAATGATCCATGAGAATGCGATCAATATGTCGATCGGCCACTCGTGTTCTGCATATTCCTTAGAGGTATTGATCCCCATAAAGAAGGTAACGAACGTAGCAACGATCATAAACTGCCAAGTCCAGAAATGTAACCAAGACAAGGTGTCACTGTACATTCTTGTTTTTAATAATCTTTGTAATGAGTAATAAATACCCGTGTAAACGATGTTACAAACGAATGCAAAGATTACGGTATTGGTGTGCAACATTCTGATTCTACCAAAACCAAATGCACCATGAGTGTTTATTAACCCTTCAATATTACCCGATGCCAAACTTTTAATGGTTGTGTCATCTGTCCCGAAAAAGAATTCAGGTAATTCAGGGTAGAAAAGCATTAATGCCGCCGTAAGCCCGAACGTAAATCCAATGAGACCGAAAACTAAGGTCGCATAAAGGAACGCACGGACAATACTATTGTCATAACTAAACTTCTGTGTTTCCATATCAACTATTCACTATTTTTCTCAATTTTTATTATTTTCTCCTATTTCTTCCTCGTCTTTATTTTTGTCGCCAGTTTCATCCTTTTCTTTGACTTTTTCGTCATCGAAAAGGATTCTGACAGCAGGAGATTCATCATCTTCAAACTGTCCTTTTCGGGCATACACTATAAATACGACCAAGAAAATCGCAGCTAAAGAAACACTGCAGAGGATCATTAAATATAGAATATCCATTGGACAACAAAATTAACCTATTTTCGGGGTTCAAATTTAGTGAAAAATAATGACATTCATCACGAAATGCCGATTTCAGCTAATTTAAAATCAGTCTAAATAAGGGCTTTTACGCCTGTTTTTTGAAATGTTTACGACCTAATATCCAGGTTGAAAGTGTAGTAAAGGTAACCACCGTGATCGAACTGATTGGCATGATGATTGCAGCAAAAAGCGGATGCATATGCCCTGTAACAGCGTAACTTAAACCAACGATATTGTATAGGAAACTGATTATAAATGTCATTTTCACAATGGTAATAGAGCCTTTACAAACGTTCAGGTAATTGTCAAGAGTCACCACTTTATCACCGTTCATAATGACATCAGAAGATGGGGTGAAACTATTGGTGTCGTCTGCAATAGCAATTCCTACATTACTTTGTTTTAAAGCTCCTGCATCATTAAGACCATCTCCAAGCATAGCTACTTTCATATGCTGATCCTGAAGGTTTTTGATATAATTCAGTTTGTCTTCCGGGCTTTGATTAAAGGCCATTCCTTTGTAATTCGGGATAAGCTCTTTCAGCTGGTTTTCTTCTGAGGAATTGTCTCCGCTCAGAATAAATATTTTGTAGTGGGTAAGTTTTGTGAAAAGTTCTCTCAGTTTCGGACGGTACTCATTTTTAAAGATAAACTTACCTAAATATGCTCCGTTTTTGCTGATATAAACTGCTGTTTCAAGATTTTTAGGCTCCTGGTTATTATAACGGGCAGAACCAATTTTATAAAGATTTCCTCTTACGCTGGCTTCATATCCTTTTCCGGAAATTTCAACGAAATTCTCTACCGGGAAATAATCATCATTTACTTCAATGAATTCATACAATGATTTTGAAAGCGGGTGATTGGAGTTCTTTAATAATGTTTTAATATTCAGAGAATCAAATTCATTAATTTCAGCTCCCTCGTATTTGATATTGGATTTCTTTCTGTGGGTAATCGTTCCGGTTTTGTCAAAAACAATGGTGTCGAGCTTTGCGATTTTTTCAATCGTTAAAGTATCTTTCACATAAAACTTATTTCGACCTAAAATCCTCATAATGTGTCCGAAAGTGAACGGTGCAGACAATGCAAGAGCACAAGGACATGCAATGATCAGGATGGCTGAAATAACCTGGAACATTTTATTTAAATCAATAAAATACCAATACGTTCCGGCAACTAAAGCGATACCTAAAATAATGAATGTGAAATATTTACTGACGTTATTTGTTAACGTGTCAAGTCCTGTTTCGTGTTTTTTAAATGCTTCTTTATTCCAAAGCTGGGTTAAATAACTTTGGTCTACATTTTTAATCACTTCAAGTTCTAAAGAAGATCCGATCTGTTTTCCTCCCGCGAAAATTTTATCTCCGGGCTGTTTGCTGATGCTTTCACTTTCTCCGGTAATAAAACTGTTGTCAATATTTCCTTCTCCATTGATCAAAATTCCGTCAACAGGAATGATTTCCTGATTTCTAACTAAAATTCTGTCACCCACTTTTATTTCGGACAGTAAAATATTATCCTGTTTCCCTTCGAAATCAACTTTCGTTACGGCAATCGGATAGAAAGATTTGTAATCTCTGTCATAGGAAAGAGCGTTGTACGTTCTTTTCTGGAAAATTTTCCCGAGAAGCATAAAGAATAAAAGTCCGCAAAGGGTATCGAAATATCCTGGACCATAATCTGTTACCACTTCATAAATACTTCTTCCGTAGAGAACAAAAATTCCTAAAACAATCGGAACATCAATGTTGACGATCTTATTTTTTAAACCATACCATGCAGATTTGTAATAATCTGAAGCTGAATAGAATACCACAGGGGTCGCCAGTAGAAATATTAAAGTTCTGAATAAACCTTTATAATGTTCCATCCAATAATCTTCCCCTCCGATATATTCTGGAAAGGCAAGGAACATTCCGTTACCGAAAGCAAAGGCTGCAATAGCAAATTTTACCAATAAAGATTTATCGAGATGATCTTCATTTTTATCGGCAGTTTCGAGGCTGATAACAGGTTTATATCCCAGATTGGTTAAAAATTTAGCAAGTTCGCTTAATTTCAGATCGTTATGGTTGAATGAGATCTGTAAGGTCTTCCTTGTAAAGTTGACCTGCGAATATTTGATGTGGGTATTTAAAGTATGAAGACTTTCCAATAGCCAGATACAGGAAGAGCAATGGATTACAGGGATTTTGAATGTAACAAGGCTGGTGTTTCCTTCAGAAAAATCAGTAACTTTTTCAAAGATTTCCGGTGTATCCAGATAGTCAAATTGAGTAGAATTTTCATCATTCGGACGAATTCCCGCTCCTTTATTAAGCTCATAGAAATTGCTTAAATTATTTAAATTTAGAATTTCGTAAACAGACTTACATCCATTACAACAGAAAGTCTTTTCATCAAATAAAATTCTCTCTTTTTCTATCCCTTGACCACAATGAAAACAGTTCTCGCTCACCCCATAAAATATTGAACTACAAAATTATAACAAATTTTTTTGTTTATCGTGTTAAAAAGTTCTATTTTTGTGATAAATATCATATAAAATGCCGCAGGAACAACAGATAGCAATTGAAGAGAGGTTCGCCAGAGTTTTTAATGATAAATCATTTAAAGAAAGACTTTCTAGCGCAGATTTTGAAAAATACATTAATGGCAAAAAGAAACTGAGTTTTCAGAAACACGATACCATCTTCGAGGATGGCGAAACTCCCAAAGGAGTTTTTGTTCTGGAAAAAGGGGCTGCCAAACTTTCAAAATCAGGAGCGTTCGGGAAAGATCAAATTTTAAGATTTATCAAAGAAGGGGATATCATCGGCTATCGTTCTTTGCTTTGCGGGGAAAATTTCCAGGCCAAAGCAGAAGCAATGACAGATATTGAATGTGTTTTCTTACCAGCTGATATCTTTATGTATCTTTTGGAAGTAGACCCACAGCTGTCTTTCGTAATGCTTCAAAAAATTTCTTACGAATTAGGAGAATCGTCCAATACCATTACCTTCCTTGCCCAGAAAACGGTAAGAGAAAGACTGGCAGAAATTCTGCTGCTTCTGGAACAGAAACTGGGAGTAGATCCTGAAGGTTTTATCAAGATCTCATTAACAAGGGAAGAAATTGCCAATATCATCGGTACTGCTACAGAAAGTGCCATCCGTCTGATCTCAGAATTCAAACAGGATAGCCTGATTGAAGTGGACGGAAGAAATATCAAGATCTTAAATCACGACAAACTCATGAAACTCGGTCACGTAGTTTTATAAATCATACAAAAACTTAAGTCGGCTGAAGGCCGACTTTTTAACTTTTAAAAATAGATAAATTATGTCTGTTCACTCTGAAATTAAAAAAGTTACGACTGAAACCTTGCGTAAAATGAAATTCGACAAGGAAAAAATAACAATGCTTACAGCCTATGATTTTACCACAGCAAAGATGGTAGATGCAGGTGGAGTAGATGCTATTTTAATTGGAGACTCTGCAGCGAATGTAATGGCTGGTTTTGAAACTACATTGCCTATTACGCTGGATCAAATGATCTATCATGCCCAAAGTGTGGTAAGAGGAACCGACAGAGCTTTGGTGGTAGCAGATTTACCTTTCGGAACTTATCAGAGTAATCCTGAAAAAGCATTGGAATCTGCGGTAAGAATGATGAAGGAAGGTGGAGCACATGCTGTGAAAATTGAAGGCGGAAAGGAAATTTCCAAGTCTATTAAAAAGATCATCAATGCCGGAATTCCGGTAATGGGGCATTTGGGATTAACGCCACAGTCCATCTATAAATTCGGAACGTATAAAGTAAGAGCTAAAGAAGAGGCGGAAGCAGAAAAACTAATTGCTGATGCTCAGCTTTTGGAAGAATTAGGCTGCTTTTCCGTTGTATTGGAAAAAATACCTGCAGAACTGGCGAAAAAAGTTACAGAAAGCATTTCTATTCCTACTATCGGAATCGGTGCCGGAGCAGATTGTGACGGACAGGTTTTGGTATACCATGATATGGTAGGAATGAACAAGGGATTCAGCCCGAAATTCTTAAGAAGATATCTTGACCTTTACACGGAAATTACAGGAGCTGTTGCTCAGTATGTAAAAGATGTGAAAAGTGTAGAGTTTCCAAACGAAAACGAAAGTTATTAATCCATGCAGAATCAACAACAATCTATCCAGGGAATATTATCTATCGCAGCATTGATTTGCCTTGCTGTAGGATGGTTTAATTTATTTTCCCCGGAAATCAACCATTTGCTTTCAAGAAAAGTTTTTTATGTTCTGATAGGAGCCAGCTTCTTTATCCAGGCTCCGTTGCTTACGAATAAAAACTTTGTGTATGCTATGTATGCTGCAGCTGCTATTTGTGTATTGGGTGCTTTTATACCGGAAGGATCAAAGCTTTCAGCCCTTAAAACAGTAGGACTTCTGGCAGGGATTATCCTGTCATTATCTAACAGAAGAAGATAGATTGAAAAAGAATGAAGGAGCAGATTATATATGAAGATAACCATCTTCTGGTGATTAATAAAAAGGTAGGTCAGCTTGTACAGGGTGACAAAACCGGAGATGAATCACTATTAGAATCCATCAAGAACTTTATAAAAATAAGAGATGCTAAGCCGGGAAATGTTTTTCTCGGCTTGGTTCATCGTATAGACCGCCCAACTTCAGGGCTGGTGATCTATGCAAAAACTTCCAAAGCGCTTTCCCGTCTTACGCAGATGGTGAAAAACCGTGAAGTGAAAAAAACGTATTGGGCAGTTGTAGGAAAAGAAATGATCCCGCAAAGCCAGAGACTGGTTCATTATTTAAAGAAAAACGAAAAAAATAATAAAGCAATCGTGTTTCCTAAAGTTACTGAAGGAGCAAAAGAAGCCATTCTTACGTATCATGTGATTAAAACATTAGATAATTATCTTCTTCTTGAAATTGACCTTGAAACGGGAAGACATCATCAGATCAGAGCGCAATTGTCTAAAACAGGAATTCCGATCAAAGGAGATCTGAAATATGGAGCACCACGCTCCAATCCGGATGGAGGAATTAATCTTCATGCAAGAAAACTGGAATTTATTCATCCTGTTACCAAAGAAAACATTGAGATCATAGCTCCTGTTCCGCAGAATGATGCAATCTGGAGGGCTTGTGAAGAATAAGCATATCATAAAACTATACCATGAAATTCAAATCACTTTTATTAGCCACATTGCTGGTTATGGTATCTTGTTCAGACAATGATGAATTGCCAGTTGATCATTCACAACAGACGATTACCGAAAATACAAGTAAAATATCGTGGAATTATCCTGTTTTGTCACCTGTCTTTAATGGATTGGAACAAAATTATATGTTCGAATATGATGCTCAGGGAAGAGTTTATAAAAAAAATGGAGGAATTTTGAAGTCCTCAGGAGCTTCGGGAGCTCCAGACCGATTTACAAATCTGATTTATACTAAAATATCTTATTCAGGAAATACAGCTGTTGTAGGAAGTTATAGCTCAGATCCATCATTTAATGTTCAATTGAATGAAAGGAAATTTGAATTTGATAATCAAGGTAGAGTTATTAAAGTAGTTATTCCACAGGTTAATAATTCATATATGGATAAGTATTTGACCTATACTTATGATTCTTCAGGAAAATTAATTGAGATTTTAACTGAATATCCTAATGTTCCATACGATCCGACTGATCCTCAAGATTATATTTTGACCTACGTAGAAAAATTTATTTATAATAATTCAGGAAATTTAGAAAAGGCTATTAAAACTGAAAAGCATAATAATATGGATGCTTACATTACGAATGAAATTACTTTTGATAACTTTGATGCTGCACAAAATCCATTTAAAAATTTGGGTATTTTTGAAGAATATTTCTACTTTTCATTATCAAAAAATAATCCTCAAAGAATGATTTCAAAAGAATATAAACCTTATAGTTCCGAATTTTTTCTGAGCCAATCAAATTGGACTAATCAATATAATTCTGATGGAAGCTTGAAGCTTTTTTACTAAAGAACTATTTAAAATATAAGTGAAGACTGTCTCAAAATTGAGATGGTCTTTTTTCTTTCATATCATTTCAGATTTTGCTCATTCTAAAAAAATGTCTAACTTCGTTCCCAACTTTAGGGGTGTCTGTTACCAACAGACTGAGACTTTACCCTTTGAACCTGATCTGGATCATACCAGCGTAGGGAAAAGTAGATGACTTTTGCTGTACATTCTATTGTACAATAATGGCCATTCCTAAAGTATATTTTAAATTATTAGGAATGGAACTTATAATCAACCACACCCGAAAAACATTTGATGTACTTCCTGAAAACCTGGAAGCATTATTGGCTATTGAGCTACCCGGAAAGAAGAAAGGTATTGCTGTAGCCCTAAACAATCGCATTATTCCGCTGTCAGTCTGGGCGGAAACCATCCTTAACAACAACGATTCAGTTTTAATCATTACTGCCACTCAAGGCGGTTAATTCTCATATTTAATACCAATACTTATGGCTCACTCCATTACATGTTCGCCATTTCCGAACTCAAAGAAAATCTATGTTGAAGGAACATTACATCCGATCAATGTAGCAATGCGTGAAATACAGCTTAGCCCAACCAAATTGACCAATGGCGGCTTTGAACATAATGCTCCGGTAACCATTTACGACACTTCAGGACCTTATACTGACGAAAATGCAGTTATTGACATTCAAAAAGGACTTCCGAGAATCAGAGAACAATGGATTCTGGATAGAAATGACGTAAATATTCTGGAAGGAATTACCTCAGAATACGGAAAAGCCCGTTTAGCAGATCCACGTCTTGATGAACTGAGGTTTTCCTATGACCATAAACCTAAAGTGGCGCAGGAAGGAAAAGAAGTTACCCAGCTTTATTATGCAAAACAGGGAATCATTACTCCGGAAATGGAATACGTAGCGATCAGGGAAAATCAAAGAATTGAACAGCTTGATTCCGTATCAAAAGAAATGGCTTTTCAACATCCGGGACACAGCTTTGGAGCAAATACTCCCAAAAGTAAAATTACTCCGGAGTTTGTAAGAGACGAAATTGCTGCCGGAAGAGCAATCATTCCTAATAATATCAATCATCCTGAAAGTGAACCGATGATTATTGGAAGAAATTTTCTGGTGAAAATCAATGCCAATATCGGAAACAGTGCCGTTTCATCCAGTATTGAAGAAGAAGTAGAAAAAGCGGTTTGGGCTTGCCGATGGGGAGGAGATACGATTATGGATCTTTCAACCGGAAAAAATATTCACGAAACAAGAGAGTGGATCATCAGAAACAGTCCGGTTCCAATTGGTACCGTTCCTATTTATCAGGCATTGGAGAAAGTAAAAGGTGTTCCGGAAGACCTGACATGGGAAATTTTCAGAGATACCCTGATTGAACAGGCAGAACAGGGCGTTTCTTACTTCACTATTCATGCTGGTGTTTTGTTGAGATACATCCATTTAACCGCTAAAAGAGTAACCGGAATTGTTTCCAGAGGAGGATCAATTATGGCGAAATGGTGTTTGTTTCATCATAAAGAAAGCTTCTTATATACTCATTTTGAGGAGATCTGCGAGATCATGAAGAAGTATGATGTAGCTTTCTCTCTGGGAGACGGTCTTCGTCCAGGATCCATTGCAGATGCCAACGATGCTGCTCAGTTTGCAGAACTGGAAACTTTAGGGGAACTGACAAAAATTGCATGGAAGCACAATGTACAGGTAATGATCGAAGGCCCGGGCCACGTTCCGATGCATATGATCAAAGAAAATATGGAAAAACAACTGGAGGAATGTCATGAAGCTCCATTTTATACATTAGGCCCATTAACTACAGATATTGCTCCAGGTTATGATCACATTACCTCAGGAATTGGGGCGGCGATGATCGGTTGGTTTGGCTGTGCTATGCTTTGTTATGTAACGCCGAAAGAACACTTAGGTCTTCCGAATAAAGATGATGTAAAAGTTGGGGTAATTACTTATAAACTGGCAGCCCATGCGGCAGACTTAGCAAAAGGTCATCCGGGAGCACAGTACAGAGATAATGCATTAAGTAAAGCCAGATTTGAATTCAGATGGGAAGATCAGTTTAATCTTTCATTAGATCCAGAGACGGCAAGAGCTTATCACGATGAAACACTTCCGGCAGAAGGAGCAAAAATTGCCCATTTCTGTTCTATGTGCGGACCAAAATTCTGCTCGATGAAAATTACTCAGGAAATCCGTGAGTCTGCAGAAAAAGGAATGCTGGATAAATCTCAGGAGTTTATTGAAAAAGGGAAAGAAATTTATATATGATTCTCGTTATCACTCCTGAATTGATTGTCCCGAACGAAACAGATACCATTAATCAAATGTTTCAGGAAGGTCTTGATCTGCTTCATATCCGTAAACCATGGATTACTCGCGATGAAATGACTGAGTTTATCAGCCAAATTGATGACGTTTTTCATTCACAGCTGGTATTGCATACTCATTTCGATTTGGGGAAAGAATATAACATTTCAAGGTTTCATTTCAGGGAGATTGATCGGAAGGAAGAAGTATACAAGCCTTTTGCAGAAGAAAATATCATTTCAACTTCAGTGCACGATATTACAACATACAATACTTTGGACAAAGAATGGGATTACACTTTCATAAGCCCGTTCTTTCCCAGTATATCCAAAAAGGGCTATGGACTGGATTCTACTATTAAGCACGAAATAGCACAACGGAACAATCCGGATGTAAAATTGATTGCCCTTGGTGGAATTGACCAGAATAATATCCACGAAGTTTTCGATACAAATGTAGATGGAGCAGCTTTGTTAGGAGCAATCTGGGAAAGTGAAGAACCTTTAAAAGTATTCAAAGAATGCAGGAACGTCCTTATGTCATAAGTATTGCGGGTTTCGACCCTAGCGGTGGAGCAGGTTTGCTATCAGACAGTAAAACTTTTGAACAATTGAAAGTGATGGGACTGGGAGTGTGTACAGCATTGACATTGCAAACCGCTTCCCAATGCCTGAGTCTGGAATGGCGTCCTGTAAAAGAAATCACTGAAGCGATTCAGGTACTGATGGAGAATTACCCGGTTTCAGCAGTGAAAATCGGAATTGTAAAAGATGCAGAATTTCTAAGTAAGATTGTAGAAACCATTCAAAAAAGTAATCCTGAAGTAAAAATTGTTTGGGATCCTGTTCTGAAAAGTACTTCCGAGTTTACTTTTTTTGACCTTAAAACACTTCCTCAATTAAAGAACACGGTTAATAAACTCAGTTTAATAACTCCCAATTATAACGAATACAATGTTTTAAAGGAAAATAATCTTTTACCGGATACCCATCAATGTTCATTACTGATTAAAGGCGGACATAGAGAAGATCATTTAGGAACGGATGTTTTAGTTGAAAATGAAAAAGAAACTCTTTTACTTCCGGGAGAAGAAAATACAGCATATTTTCCTAAACATGGTTCCGGCTGTGTTTTATCTTCTGCCATCGCAGCTGAGCTCGCTAAAGGTGAAAATAAGGAAACGGCCTGCCGGAATGGGAAATCATACATTGAAAAATTTTTAAAAAGCAATCCCTCTTTACTGGGAACGCATTCATTATAAACATGGAAAAATTACAATACATATCACAGGGAAATACAAAACAGGAACAGGAGCTTCATATCCGAAAAGCCTTGGACAATGGAATCCAATGGGTTCAGGTTCGATGGAAAAATGCTCCGGAAAATGAATTGATCAGTCTCTGTGAAATATCAAAACAGCTTTGTTCAGAATATCATGCAGTTTGTATCATCAATGACCATGTACAGCTGGCAAAAGAAATAGATGTTGATGGTGTGCATTTGGGATTAAATGACAGCTCTATCGAAGAAGCAAGACTGATTTTAGGTGAAAATAAAATCATTGGAGGAACAGCGAATACGCTTTCAGATGTCATTCAAAGAATCAAAGAATCCTGTGATTATATTGGTTTGGGACCCTTGAGATTTACCACCACTAAAGAAAAGCTGAGTCCTGTTCTTGGTTTTGAAGGTTACCAGGAAATCATTAGCGGATTAAGAGAAAAATCAATAGACATTCCCAAAATATTTGCCATCGGAAGTGTTACCCTTGAAGATATTTTACCATTACAAGAAATCGGAATTTATGGTGTTTCCGTTTCAGGGCTTATTACCAAGCAGCCTACCATTATTAAAGAACTAAACAAAGTAATGATATGAACAATCAGAAATTAGAAATAGCAGGAAGAATTTTTGAATCAAGACTGTTTTTAGGAACAGGAAAGTTTGGAAGTCTCACAGATATGGTGCAGTCTGTCATCGCATCAGAAACCGATATGGTGACTATGGCTTTGAAAAGAATTGATGCCCGGTCCCATGAAGATAATCTGCTTGATTCATTAAGAGAAACCCATGTTCATCTTCTGCCTAATACTTCAGGAGCGAGAACAGCGAAAGAAGCAGTGTTAGCTGCACAGTTAGCCCGGGAAGCACTGGAAACAAACTGGGTAAAACTGGAAATTCATCCGGATCCAAAATACTTACTACCGGATCCTATTGAAACCTTATATGCGACTGAAGAACTGGCTAAACTGGGATTTGTAGTAATGCCTTACATTCACGCTGATCCTGTTTTGTGCAAACGTCTTGAAGATGCCGGAACAGCAGTCGTTATGCCTTTGGGAGCACCAATTGGAACAAATAAAGGATTAAGAACCCAAGACTTTCTTGAAATCATCATCAGTCAAAGTAATGTTCCTGTAGTAGTAGATGCGGGAATCGGGGCACCATCAGATGCTGCAAAAGCAATGGAAATGGGAGCAGATGCCGTTTTGGTGAATACAGCCATTGCCGTTGCAGGAAATCCATTGAATATGGCTGTCGCTTTTAAGGAAGGTGTCATTGCCGGAAGAAGAGCTTTTGAATCAGGGCTGGGAGCCATTGCCAACCATGCTGAAGCTTCAAGTCCGCTCACTTCGTTTTTATTTGAATAAATCTGACTCATGAAAAGCTTTAAAGATGTTTTTGAAAACTACCAATGGGGTGAGGTAAAGAATAAGCTTGAAAAAGTAAGCTTGTCTGATGTAAGATACAGTCTTCAAAAAAAGAATAAAACGCTTGATGATTTTCTGAATCTCCTGTCGCCAGCCGCTTCTCAGGAACTGGAACTGATGGCAAGAATGACACAGATGCTCACCCAAAAAAGATTTGGAAAAACCATTCAGCTGTATGCACCGCTGTACCTCAGCAATGAATGTCAGAATATCTGTACCTATTGCGGATTCAGTCTGGATAATCAATTGAAAAGGAAAACTCTTTCCGATACGGAACTGATGATTGAAGCATCAGTACTGAAATCAATGGGTGTGAATCACGTATTGCTGGTAAGCGGAGAAGCCAATAAAATAGTAGGAGTTCCTTACTTTCAGAATGCTGTCCGCAAGTTGAAACCTCATTTTTCCAATATTTCCATTGAAGTACAACCCTTAATGGAAGAAGAATACAAACTGCTTCATGAAGAAGGCGTGCATTCCGTTTTGGTGTATCAGGAAACCTATCATCAGGATGTTTACAGAGAATATCATCCGAAAGGTAAAAAATCAAACTTTCATTTCCGTTTGGAGACTCCGGATAGGATAGGAAGAGCAGGAATTCATAAAATTGGGCTGGGCGTTCTTCTTGGACTTGAAGACTGGAGGGTGGATAGTTTTTTCAATGCATTACACATAGATTATCTTCAGAAGCAGTATTGGAAAAGTAAATTTTCTGTTTCCTTTCCCAGGCTCAGACCGGCTGAAGGAATTATTGAACCGAATTTTATTATGGAAGACAAAGATCTCCTTCAACTTATTTGTGCCTACAGAATCTGGAATGAAGATCTGGAAATCTCTATTTCTACCAGAGAAAATGAAGTCTTCAGAAATCATATTGTGTCTCTGGGAGCAACAGCCATGAGTGCGGGTTCAAAAACAAATCCGGGAGGCTATGCTGTAGACAAAGAATCGCTGGAGCAGTTTGAAACCAGTGATGAGCGAAGTATGGAAGAGATTAAAATCATGATCAAAAAAGCAGGCTATGATCCTGTAATGAAAGACTGGGATTCTGTATATAGTGGAGTTTAAATTTTTAAACCATTAAGGATTTTGAAGAAGTGAAGGTTATTTAAGAAAAATCGAAGATTTTTAAGACACTATCTTTTTTGAAGCGAAGCTCAACTTAACTTTCCTTACAAACTTAAAGAATCTTAATGGTTCAATTATAATTATGAAAGAAGATAACTTTTCACGGTACAGCCGGCAGATATTTATCGAAGAAATAGGGTTGGAAGGACAAAAGAGAATAATAGATTCCAAAGTTCTCGTTATTGGCGCAGGAGGATTGGGAAGTCCTGTTATACAATATCTGGCTGCTGCAGGAGTGGGAACTTTAGGCGTTGCAGATTTTGATGAGGTGGAACTTCATAACCTGAACAGACAGATTATTCATACTGAAAACAGCGTAGGATTATCCAAAGTGAAGAGTGCAGAAACATTTGTAGAACACCTTAATCATCAGGTTGCATTTAAAGGAATCGAAGAAAAAATAAATGAAAATAATGCTGAAAAAATACTTTCTCAGTACGATGTTATTATTGACGGTTCAGACAATTTTTCAACAAGATATCTGGTGAATGATACCTGTGTAACATTGAAAAAAACGCTGGTTTATGGCAGTATTCTGGGATTTTCCGGACAGATTGCAGTTTTCAATCATCACGGGAGTAAAAATCTTAGGGATATTTTCCCTGAACCGCCTTTTGATGAAGAGATGCCGGATTGCGACAGCCTTGGTGTATTAGGTGCTTTGCCAGGAATAATAGGCAGTATGATAGCTCTTCAGACTTTAAAAATTATCACTGATCTTCCGGTACATGTAAATCAGCTGACATTGATAGATGCAATGGATTGGAGATTTCAAATAATAGATTTTTGATGTAAATATAAACACTAATATCACTAATGTTTTCACAAATAACACCATTTTAATATCAATAGGAATGGGCTTTAGCCAAAATCTATATTCCATACAAAAAAGAGGCGGTTACCTTAGGTGCCGCCTCTTTTATTTTATCTCAAAAAATTATTGTGCCTGCTGCATTACGCCGCCGTTATCTTCTTTTTTGGTCTGGTTAAGAATATTTGGATCCTCTTTCGCCAGTTTATTTCTTGTTGGAATTTTATAATTGATAGAAAGTCCGAAGTTTCTTGTATCATATTTACTATAGATCATTACCGGAGTTCCTGATGGCGGGTTAGAACGTACCTGCATCATCTGGCCGTTGAAAATATCATTCGCAAAAACAGAAAGGGTCAAACGGTTGTTCATAAACTTCTTCGTCAGTGTAATGTCAAGCGAGTTGTTGAAAGGCTTCTCTGCTGTAAAGTAGAAATATCCTGCTTTTGGAGTCAGATAGCTGTAATTGGCTGTCAGTTTGATATCTTTAGGCAAAATAATCTGCGTCATGATATTGAAAATCCAGAATCCTTTATTGTTCAGATTGTCGATTTCATGTTTCTGATAACCAGCATATAAATACATGAAATTAATTTTATCAGGATTAAAATTAAACTTCATAATTTCGCTCAAAGGCTTGCTGAAAATCATAAAAGGAACGGGTAATCCCACATTGAAATTATGAATTTTCATATTTGAAATGTTCACCTGCTCATTAAAGAGTTTTCTTCCGTCTTTTCTGATGATTTGTGCCACCTGATTGCTTGCCGAACTTACACTATACCCGATAAATGCATAATCAAAAGCGGATACTTTTATTTCATAATTATCAAAAATAGTAGGTTGCAGATTGGGGTTACCGTTTACTTCCGTACTGGGTCCGGAGAACGTTACGTTATTCGGGTTTAAGGCAGAAATACTTGGTAGGCTGATTTTTCTGTTGTAATTCGCGGCAATATAAACCTGATTCATCATGTTATATTGTACACTTGCATTCGGGAAAAACTTAAACTTATTGAAGGGAATCAAATTCGCTTCCACCAGTTTTGCATTTTTATCAAAATATCTTGTTACTCCGGAAATATCATAATTTTCAGCACGCGAACCCAAGGTGAAATCAAACTTTTTCAATTTAGCCTGAAACTCTAAATAGGTTGAAGCAGTCTGTCTCTGATATTCAAGATTCGTTAAGCCAAAGCTTTCCGTATCATAATCCTGTTTCTCATACAATCCACCAAAGCTTACTTTTCCACCGTCAAGAAGCTTGATAGGCTGGGCATAATCTACTTTGAAGTTGGCAATATTCATGACAGATTTATTGTTCAGAATATCTTTCAACCCATTGGTAGGGCTATTGATTGGCAGATTTGGAGCAGCTGCAAATGTACCATCCTGAAAGAAATTGTCCTGAGAAAACTTACTGTCTGATCTGGTATACCCAAACTGGAAGTCCAGTTTTTGAGATTTATCAGCAAAACGTTTCTGATACGTTACTACAGCTTCCTGTCTCAAATTATTGGTATGAGCCACATCCGAAGACGTATAAAATGCCTCTCTTAAATCCTTAGGGTTATTCTCAAAAGGCAAATCTCCATGCCCGTCACTTAAAGTGTAGTTGTCATTATTGTTGTGATAAATATCGTAGTTCAATAATAATCTGTCCTGCCCTAAATCAAAAGTCAATCCTGATTTTGCAAAATATCCGCGTCCATATCTGTCGGTATGACTCGTTAAAAGCTCATCCTGCTGGCCATTCAGCATACTTTCACGGTAATTTTGTCCTACGTTCAGCTGCCATCCGAAATATTTATTTCTGGCATTTAAATTAACAGAATTGGTTGTTCTGCTTCTGTATTTGTCATAATTCGTGAAAGAATAATTCCCCGAATAAGTAGCTGTTAAATATTTATTGGCATTTTTGTTGGTGATAATATTCATGATAGCGCCTCCGGAAGTAGCCGGAAACTCAGCTCCAGGCTGGGTAATTACCTCAATTCTTTCTACAGAATTAGCGGGCATTCCTTCCAGGAAAGAGTTCAACTCATTGGATGTGATGTTCAGAGGTCTTCCGTTAAGATATACTTCCAGCATTTTTCCCTGATACATCATTCCAGCAATATCGGTAGATACAAGTCCGGGAAGTTTTTTTATTCCTTCCAGAACGTTTCCGTTATTCAGTTGAGGTTGCTCAGAAAAGTCAAAAATAGTACGGTCTGCTTTTTGTTCAACTGCTTTTTTAGTTTTGGTGATGACTACTCCTTCAATTTGTTTTTCCTGAGGTTTATTATTTTTTTCCTGAGAGAAAACAACGACAGAGCTTAACAAGGATAATGCGAAAATCGTTTTTTTCATAATGTTTTACTGATATCCGGTTAGACGCTGAAAAACAGAATTTGTTACGGTAAAATTGTGAAAATCGAAAAATTAAGCTGAAATTTTTTTTATTTCCGAAATAATTATATCTTTGCCAGGTAATTATCAAGAATCTCTAGATGGGATAGCAACCTGCAAAAACAAGCAAGGTGCTGCAATCGATAAGCCGGATCTTCCGGAAAAAATGTTTATCATTCTATCATTACTCCCATCTTGAATTTTTGTTTTAAAGTTAAAATCAAATGTTTAAAGACAAGGGAAATCACCTTACATCAGTAATTTTTTATTCTTCGGATCATGAAGTGAGTCTTCATTATTCTGATATGTTTTCATGCCATTTCTACATGCGCATGCATTGTTGTTTCTAGCCTTCTCTATTTCTAAAAAATAATACAAACATTTCGAAAATCGATGGTAACCTTAAAATATAGGGTTACAGGATTTGTATTGTTCAAAAAACAATTTTTAACAACAAAAAAGTTAACAACAAACAACATGCATAATTTCAAGAAAAAAATCTTTGTTCCTTCTATTGCGCTTATCTCAACATTTTATTATGCGCAGACAGATACCTTACAATCAAAGAAAATAGATGATGTGGTCATCCTTGGATCAAGAGGATCCGGAAGATCATTGACAGATACTCCCGTTCCCGTAGATATCATTAATATCTCAAAAATTTTAAAACAAAGCCCAACGAACAATATCAGTCAGGCTTTGAATTATATTGTACCCTCATTTTCATCCACCTCACACACGGTCAACGATGGAACTGATTTTGTAGATCCTGCACTTTTAAGAGGATTAGGTCCGGATCAGGTTTTAGTTTTACTCAATGGAAAAAGAAGATATCAGTCTTCCCTTATCAATGTTACCCTCACACCGGGAAGAGGCTCTGTGGGAACCGACCTTAATGCTATTCCGGCCTTTGCTTTAGAAAAAATTGAGGTTTTAAGAGACGGAGCTTCTGCTCAATATGGTTCAGATGCCATTGCTGGGGTAGTTAATCTCGGTTTGAAAAAAAGATTAGGACTTTCCGGGCAGGTATTTTTAGGAGGATATGCTTCGCCTGTTGCCAATAATTTCACAGGTGGGGTAGATGGGCAGACCATTTCTGTAGATCTTAATTATGGTGCTAAAATAGGGAAATCCGGATTTTTTAACATTACAGGTTCTGCGCAGTACCGTGATCCTTATTCAAGAGCTGGAGTAAGAGAAGGAGATATTTATAATGCTTATAATGCCATTAATTACAGAGCATTGCAGGATGGAGTTAATATTGACGGTTTGTATAAAAACATTACCAATACTTCCAATACTCAGCAGATTATCAATACCGTTAAACAATATGCAGCCAAGGTAGATTATTTTGGTTCTGATTTTCAATCCCAGATTTCGGGAGCAAACAGTATTGCTGACCTTCAAAAAATATTAGGTAAAGATTTTACTTCTCAGGAACTTAATTACAGAGGGTTGGAGAGACAAGATTTCAGTCTGAGAGCCGGGCAGTCTAAGTTGCAGTCCGGGCAGTTATTTTTCAATTCTGAAATTCCTGTTAATGATGAGTGGAAAGTATATTCTTTTGGTGGCTATAGCTATCGTCTTGGAAATGCCGGAGGATTTTACAGACTTCCGAATAATGAAAGAAACATCAATGCCGTTACCCCCAATGGATATCTTCCTCAGATTGAAGCTGCTGTAAATGATTATTCTCTTGCTGCCGGAATTAAAGGGAAATGGAATGGCTGGAATGTGGATTTCAGCAATACATTCGGGAAGAATACTTTTGGTTTTGGGGTGGTAAATACGTTTAATGCCTCGCTTACAGACAGCTCTCCGAGAACTTTTGATGCCGGAGGATCTGAATTCTCACAAAATACCGTCAATCTGGATTTCTCCAAAAAATATGATGTTCTGAAAGGATTGAACATTGCATTTGGGGGTGAATACCGACACGAAAATTATAAAGTAAATGCAGGAAAAGAAAATTCCTACGTTTCTTACGATATTTTTGGGCGTGTAGTAACCGCTAAAACTCCTGAAAATGAAAAAGTAACCGACTTTTTTGGAAGTATAAGACCAGCCGGAGCTCAGGTTTTTCCAGGTTTTAGTCCGGAAAATGCAGTTTCAGGAAATAGAAACAGTGTTGCGGCTTATGCTGATGCAGAACTTGAAGTTACCAACGGATGGTTGCTGGAAGGAGCTTTACGGTATGAAAATTATTCAGACTTTGGATCTACATTCAATTATAAACTGGCAACCAATGTAAAACTGGCTCCCAATCTAAACTGGAGAGGTGCCGTTTCTACAGGGTTTAGAGCGCCTTCTTTAGCTCAAATCTATTATAGCTCTACTTCTACACTGATTCAGCAGGGAAAAACTACACAGGTAGGTACTTTCAGAAATAACTCTGAAGCTGCACAGGCATTGGGGATTCCAAAACTGAAACAGGAAACCTCACAATCCTACAGCACAGGAATTACCTGGAAAATTCCGGCATTAAGCCTTACTTTCACTGCTGATGCTTATTTAATAAAGATTAAAGACAGGGTAGTACTGACTGATCTCTTCTTCCGTCCTAATGGTAATTTTACTCCAGGCTCTGATCAGGCCGTTCTTCAGGATGCGTTTGATCTGGCAAGAGCAAGCGCTGCCAACTTTTTTGCCAATGCGGTGGACTCTCAGACAAAAGGTTTGGATATTACAATTTCTCAGAATTCAAAGATTTCATCAGGAATTTCTTTGGAAAATAATTTTGGACTTAACCTTAATCAGACCAGAAGAATTGGAGATATCCATGCATCACCTAAATTGGTAAGTCAGATTGATAATTATTTCTCAGAGCCTAATAGAGTATATTTTGAAGAAGCTGTACCGCGTGTAAAAGCTACCTTATCCAATACGTTAAGAGTTTCCGGTTTTACTTTCCTGCTGCGTAATTCATTCTTTGGTAAAGTGACAGATGCAGATGTTTTAGATGCTAATTTTGATGGAGTAACGGGAAGTACAGAGCATTTCGTCCTTAATAACCGTTTGATAACAGATTTATCTGTAGGATATGATTTTAATAAAAATATTTCAGCAACCATCGGAAGCAATAACATTCTGAATATTCTGCCTTCTAAGAGTCCCAATATAAGCTCATTAACCGCAGATAATCAATTTGTGTATTCCAGACAGGTTTCTCAGTACGGTATCGGAGGAAGATTCTTGTTTGCAAGAATTGAATTCAGGTTCTAAATATTAGTTACTTAAATAAAAAAACAGAGTTATAGGCTCTGTTTTTTTATATATGTTGATGGTCTCTCAGGAAAAATTCCCTGAGTTTAGTTTTTTGCATTTATTGTGCTCGCTCTTTTTCTTCAAAATTGATAGCTCTTTTATTCGATTTTACTTTTTGATTCCCAAAATTGTAGGTGATGCTGAGTGTCATTCTTCGTGCATCCCAATAGTTGTTGAATGATTGTGTATTATCTGTAAAATACAGATCAGCTTTAAATCCGGATTGTTTAAAAATATCACTCACTGAAAGATTAACCTGCAGGGCTTTTTCCACAAAACTCATTTTTACTCCCGCATCAAAACTTGCTCTGCCTTTGATGGAAGCGGAGCCGTCTCTCGAGGGAAGATTGTGCCAATAATTGACAAATAGCATGAAGGTCTTAGCCTTGTTCAGCTGGAATGTATTGTTGAGAGAATAATAAAATGACTGACCATTTTTAGGAACCAGATTGAATCTTGTAATCTGTGTTTCATTATAACTGAGCGAGGTTGAAATATTACTTTCCCAGATTTTGAAAAAAGTATCCGTATAATTGAAATTGATCCCGTAAATATTCTGGTTGTAATAGTTTTCATAGGTACTGATAAGATCAATGCCGTTCAGGAAGGAAATCTGGTCAAAATTATTCTTTGTTCTCTGATAATAAAGATGGGCTGAGAATTTATTTTTAAAAATATAATTGAATTCAATATTATGATTAAAAGAAGGTTGCAGACTTGGGTTTCCGGCATAATACGTAGTAGGGTTAGAATACCATCGGAATGGATCTAAAGCCCGGAAATAAGGACGGTTGATTCTTCGGGAATAGTTAATACTGAATTGGTTATCCTGACTGGCTTTATAGGAAACATAAGCGGTCGGGAAAAATTTTCCGTAATTATTCTCGGATTTAGACAGGGTAATAGGGGAGAATCCATTGGTTTGTGAATATTCATAACGTAATCCTGCTTTCACTGACCATTTTTCACCAAGATCTTTACCGGCACTGACATAAGCGGCATAATTTTTTTCATTATAATCAAAAAGATTGCTCTTTGCGGGATCTATGATATAATTTCCATGGGTGAAATTGAAATATCCGATGTCAGAATTATTAGAAAACTGACTGTATTTAGCGCCGGTTTCTAATTGGATTTTTTTTAAATTTAAAGTCAGATCAGCCTGTCCTAAATAGATTTTATAGTCCACACCAGAAAGATTTCTTACCGTCTGCATTGAATTATCAGCAATATTTCTTGTGGTAAAATTGACCTCCGTATCGGGAAGGTTTCCATAATAATTGGCACCAAAACTTAGCTTATGTTCTCCCATTTTCTGGTCAAAATAAAGATTAAGCATTTGGGTTGTAAAAGCAGAACGGTGCTTTGAATCTGTATCCGTTTGCAAAGTAGGAGTATTGTTGGTAAAATAGTTTTGCGTTGCGTGGATATCCATATTAGAATGTCCTTTTGTAATATCATATACCAATCCAATATTGGAATTTTTAGAAAGTGAATAATCAAAGTTGGCATTCAGGCCGAGTCCGTCATTCATATCCCTTCTCTCATTTCTGCTGATAGAAGAACTTTGCCCCGTAATTTTATAATTTTCTACCGATTTTTTGTCACCGTCATATCCCATCAGCTTTACGGAAGCTTTAATCTTTTCATTCTGATAATTTATTCCTGCTACCGTACTGAATGCAGCATATGTTTTTTGAGTGTAATTAGTAATCAGGTAGCCGTTCCATCCAAGATTCTGATTCTTTTTAAGGACAATATTAATGATTCCGCTATTTCCCTGTGCTTCATACTTGGCAGGGGGAGTCGTGATCACTTCAATTTTCAGGATGTTTTCAGAACGAAGGTTTCGAAGATAGTTGATCAGTTCAGAGCCGGAAAGATTAAGCATCCGGTCGTTGACCATCACAGAAACTCCATTTTTTCCTGCAATGGAAAGAAGTCCTTTGCTCTCATCTACCTGTAATAAAGGAGTGCCAGCCAACACCTCTGTTCCGGAACTTCCTTGTGAAAGCATAGAATTCTGAACATTATAAACAAGGCGATCTACTTTACGCTCTACCAGAACTTTCTTACCATTTACTGTTACTGCCTCAATTTTGTTAACGTTGGCAGTGTCTTTTGTTTGTGCTGTAGCAAAAGAACAAGCAAGGGTGACTATAAATAAAATGTGTTTTTTCATATGATAAATGATGGATTAAATGACGATTGTGTTACATTTCTCTGGCAAAAGTATTGGAGGAGCCTTTGAAATGAAATAGCATTTAGATGAAGGGCATGATTATGCTTATCAAAAAAGTTTCATCGGGAAAAAACAGGTTTTTATCGAAAAGGGTTAACGAATTATCCTGATAGAGATTTATCTTTGAGTATGAATAAAAAGCAAATTATCTGGCTGCAAATTATTTATTGGGGATTCAATTTTTTTGGAACCGTTATTACGCCTAATTTTTTTATACCGGAGAGCAATCGTCGTGAAGTACATATTTTGAGAATTACCTTCTTTATTGTAAAAATTGCTACCTTCTATATTTCCTATCTGTTTATATTTCCAAAGGTTTTTAAACTTGAGAAACTGTATTCAGCGGTTTTCGTTTTTATTCTGACCCTTTTGTGTTTTGCCAGCATGAGATATGCTTTGGAGGAAATGATCCTCCCTTCTACTCTTGGCTTCCGGAATTATGATGAAAGAACAGGCCTTCTCTATTATTTTTTCGATAATATTTACAATAGCTCTCTGACTACTTTTATAGCTGGGATTTTATGGATACTGGAGAAATATGGTGTTGCTGAAAATGACAAAAAACAGCTGCTGATTGAAAAGAAACAGGCAGAGCTTCAGGCATTAAAAACTCAGATCAATCCTCATTTTATTTTTAATTCATTAAATAATATCTACTCTCTTGTCTATCAGAAATCAGACAAAGCACTTCCTGCAATAGAAGAACTTGGACAATTGTTAAGATACAGTACAAAGGATCTTGAAAAAGATTCAATTCCTTTGGATAAGGAAATTGGATATATTGATAGCCTGATTGCCCTGGAAAAACTTAGAATCAGAAGACCTGAGCTGTTGCTCATAGAAAAAAATATTCAGTATCCCCACCTTAAGATCTCGCCAATGCTGTTGGTTCCTTTTGTTGAAAATGCTTTTAAACATGGAGATTTCCGTGATAAAGGTTTTGAAATGAAAATCTCAGATCATGATAAAGTGCTGCATTTTTATCTTTTCAATTTTAAAACACAGAAAATGAAAGATACTGTTTCCGGAATAGGAATTCAGAATGTGAAAAAAAGACTTGAAATATTGTATCCCAAACATCAGCTGGAGATCAGAGATTCGGAAACAGAGTTTATTGTAGACTTAAAAATTGATTTACGCGATGAATAAGATAAAATGCATTATTGTTGATGACGAGCCACTGGCAATCTCTCTTCTTGAGCATTATGTAGAAAAACTCCCTTTTCTTGAGCTTGTGTTTTCTACAGAGAACCCGATTTTGGCTTTGGAGTATCTTCAGAAAAACGATTCAGATCTTATCTTTTTAGATATTCAGATGCCGGAGCTTACGGGAATCAATTTTATGAAGATTGTAGGACCTGGTCAAAAATATATTTTAACAACGGCTTATTCAGAATATGCCTTGGAAGGATATGAACATAATGTTGTGGATTACCTGCTGAAACCTATTTCATTTGAAAGATTTCAAAAAAGTGCATTAAAGGTACAGGAACGATTTTCTTTTCCTCAGGAGGAAAATACATATTTCTTTGTGAAATCCTCAGGACAAAGACATCGTATTGGTTTTAATGAGATTTTGTACGTTGAAAGTATCAAAGACTATGTCAATATCCGGACGGAAAATGAGGAGTTTATTGTGCTGGATACTCTTAAATCAATGGAAATTCAGCTTTCTGAGAGGTTTGTACGTGTTCATAAGTCTTTTATTGTTAATTTGGATAAAATTAAAAGTATTGGTGCTAAAAAAGTGAACTTTCCCGAGTACGAAATTCCTATTGGAGAAAGCTATAGAGCCAATCTTCTGGAAAGGCTGAAATAAAAAAGACGACTTCTATTGAAGCCGCCTTTATATTAATCTAACAATTAATCTTATTTTTCCTGTTGTTTGATCAGGTTCAGAGCAGAACCCGCCTTAAACCACTCAATTTGTTGATCGTTGTACGTATGGTTAGCCATGACGATATCTTTAGTTCCGTCAGCATGAACGAATTCTAAAGTCAATTGTTTTCCTGGAGCAAACTGATCAAGATCTAAAAAGTTAACCGTGTCATCTTCCAGAATTTTGTCATAGTCAGCTTCATTAGCGAAAGTGATTCCCAGCATTCCTTGTTTTTTAAGGTTGGTTTCGTGGATTCTTGCAAATGATTTTACCAATACGGCTTTCACACCAAGGTGTCTAGGCTCCATAGCAGCGTGCTCTCTTGAAGAACCTTCTCCATAGTTCTGGTCTCCCACAACGATTGTTGGAACGCCTGCCGCCTTGTAAGCTCTTTGTACAGCCGGAACTTCACCGTATTCACCGGTTAATTCGTTTTTAACCTTATTGGTTTCCATGTTGTAAGCATTTACAGCTCCAATCAACATGTTGTTTGAAATATTATCTAAGTGACCTCTGTATTTCAACCATGGTCCAGCCATAGAAATGTGGTCGGTAGTACATTTTCCGAAAGCTTTGATCAATACCTTAGCTCCTTCAATATTTTTACCATCCCAAGCTGGGAATTCTTCTAATAACTGCAGTCTGTCTGAAGTAGGGCTTACGTTAACAACAACGCTGGAACCGTCTTGCGAAGGAGCCTGGTATCCGTTGTCGTCTACAGCAAAACCTTTTTCAGGAAGCTCAAAACCTTTAGGCTCGTCAAGTTTTACCTGTTCACCTGCTTCGTTAGTTAAAGTATCAGTAATTGGGTTGAAATCTAATCTCCCTGAGATTGCCACAGCAGCTACCATTTCAGGAGAAGCTACAAATGCGTGGGTATTTGGGTTACCATCTGCTCTTTTGGCGAAGTTTCTGTTGAAAGAGTGAATAATAGAGTTTTTCTCTCCTTTTTCCGCCCCTTCTCTGTCCCATTGTCCGATACATGGTCCACAAGCATTGGTAAAGATTCTTGCGTTTTCAAATTTTCTGAAAGAATCTAAGAAACCATCTCTTTCCGCTGTGAATTTCACCTGTTCAGAACCAGGGTTGATCCCTAAAATAGCTTTAGGTTTTACTCCTTTTGATACCGCATCTTCTACAATGGAAGCCGCTCTTGATAAATCTTCATAAGAAGAGTTGGTACAAGAACCGATAAGTGCCCACTCAACTTCTAAAGGCCATCCGTTAGCCTCAGCTTTAGCTCTGAATTCAGCAACTGGAGTCGCCAAGTCCGGAGTGAAAGGTCCGTTTAAGTGTGGAGTCAGTTCAGAAAGGTTAATTTCTATTAATTGGTCGAAATATTGTTCTGGGTTTGCATATACTTCAGCATCACCTGTTAAATGTTCAGCAATTTTATCGGCAGCATCTACCACATCCTGTCTTCCGGTAGCGGCAAGATATCTTCTCATAGAATCATCGTATCCGAAAGTAGACGTTGTAGCTCCGATTTCTGCACCCATGTTACAGATAGTACCTTTACCTGTTGCAGAAAGTGATTCTGCCCCTTCACCGAAATATTCTACGATACATCCTGTACCTCCTTTTACCGTAAGAATTCCGGCTACTTTTAAGATCACATCTTTTGCTGAAGTCCATCCATTCATTTTACCGGTTAATTTTACCCCGATAAGTTTAGGCATTTTAAGTTCCCAGGCCATTCCTGCCATTACGTCTACAGCATCAGCTCCTCCTACACCAATGGCTACCATTCCAAGTCCTCCTGCATTTACTGTGTGAGAGTCTGTACCGATCATCATTCCGCCAGGGAAAGCATAATTTTCCAGTACTACCTGGTGAATGATCCCTGCTCCCGGTTTCCAAAACCCGATTCCGTATTTATCACATACAGAACTCAGGAAGTTGAATACCTCAGAGTTTTTGTTGATACCTTCCTGTAAATCTTTATCAGCACCTACTTTTGCCTGGATCAGGTGATCCGCATGAGCCGTAGAAGGAACCGCTACTTTAGCTTTTCCTGCCTGCATAAACTGTAAAAGTGCCATCTGAGCTGTTGCATCCTGCATCGCTACTCTGTCTGGCGCAAAGTCTACATAAGAGTTTCCTCTTTCATATTCTTGTGTAGCATTTCCTTCCCAAAGATGGGTGTAAAGAATTTTTTCTGAAAGGGTAAGAGGTTTTCCCACGATTTGTCTTGCTGCTGCAATTCTTTCTGGGTAACGCTCGTACACTTTTTTGATCATATCAATATCAAAAGTCATATCGTATTTTAATTTTGTTCTTTTTCCGTTAATGCTTCTTTTTCTCTGGTGTTTGAAAAAGAAAAATCACTTTTAATGCATCAAAAAACGTTCCTATAATCTATAAACAGGGGTAATTTTGATTCCAAAATCAATAGATTTTATAACTTTCAATTTAAGAAAAAATAGAATTTATTTTCCGGATTTTATCGAAAAAAAAACGTAACTATCTTAAAATAGAAACGTTCTAAACAAAAAATTGGAAGATTTTAAATCCTAAAGGACCAAAATCTTCCAATGATATAGTTTTAAATAAGTCTTTCGACGTATTTATTAATCTCTTAGTGAGCGCTTGTACTTGTCAATTCTTTAATAGAAGGAACAAAAGTAGTAAGGTCAATACCCTCAACAGCAGCTTTGTACTCATCAATGCTAGGAATTCTTCCGATAATAGCAGAAAGAACCACAACCGGAGTTGAAGCAAGCAGAGATTCTCCTTTTTTACGTTCAGAATCTTCAACTACTCTTCCCTGGAAAAGACGGGTAGAAGTCGCTAAAACAGTGTCTCCTTTTGCTGCTTTTTCCTGGTTACCCATACAAAGGTTACATCCAGGACGCTCAAGGTACATTACGTTTTTGTATTCGACACGAGCTTCTCCTTTTGGAGCATTATCATCAAATTCAAAAGCAGAATATTTTTCTAATAATTCCCAGTCTCCTTCTGCCTTTAATTCATCAATGATGTTATAAGTAGGAGCAGCGACTACAAGAGGAGCACTAAATTCTACCTTTCCTTGTTGTTTTTCAATGTTTCTAAGCATCTGAGAAACGATCTTAAGGTCTCCTTTGTGAACCATACAAGATCCTACGAATCCAAGATCTACTTTTTTCTCGCCTCCATAATAAGAAAGATCTCTGATGGTATCGTGAGTATATCTCTTAGATACATCATCATTGTTTACATCCGGGTCAGCAATCATTGGTTCAACAATTACATCAAGATCTACCACTACTTCTGCATAATATTTAGCGTTGGAATCCGGAGTCAAAGCAGGTTTTTCTCCTGATCTGATTTCTTCAATTCTCTTATTCGCTTTATCAATTAATCCCTGAAGAACTTTGTTGTGGTTATCCATACCCTTGTCAATCATGATCTGGATTCTTCCTTTTGCAATTTCCAGTGATTCGATCAAAGTATTATCTTCAGAAATGTTGATAGAAGCTTTTGCTTTCATTTCAGCAGTCCAGTCTGTAAAGGTAAATGCCTGGTCAGCAGGAAGCGTTCCGATGTGAACCTCAATGATTCTACCCTGGAATACGTTTTCTCCTCCAAACTGCTTCAACATCTGAGCCTGCGTTGCATGAACCACATCACGGAAATCCATGTGTTCTTTCATGTTTCCTTTGAATGTTACTTTCACAGATTCCGGAATTGGCATAGAAGCTTCTCCAGTAGCTAATGCAAGGGCAACAGTTCCTGAGTCAGCACCGAAAGCCACCCCTTTAGACATTCTTGTATGAGAGTCACCACCAATGATGATAGCCCACTCATCTACAGTGATATCATTCAGTACTTTGTGGATTACGTCAGTCATTGCGTGGTATTCACCTTTTGGATCACGGGCTGTAATCAGACCGAACTCGTTCATGAATCTCATTAGCTTCGGAATATTAGCCTGAGCTTTTTTATCCCAAACAGAAGCGGTGTGACATCCTGACTGGTAAGCACCGTCAACGATTGGCGAAATCACAGTTGCTGCCATGGATTCAAGCTCTTGAGAAGTCATAAGACCTGTCGTATCCTGAGATCCAACGATATTTACCTGTACACGAACGTCTGAACCAGCGTGTAAAACTTTTCCTGGAGTAGTTCCAACAGCATTTCTGTTGAATATTTTTTCTACAGCGGTAAGTCCTTGTCCTTCATGAGAAATTTCTTTTGACGGAGCAAAAACAGCAGGAGCTTCAACTCCTAAAAGCTGAGCTGCAAATGTCTGTAGTTTTTTACCAAATACAATCGCGTAAGATCCACCCGCTTTGATGAATTCCATCTTTTGCGGAGTGAAAGATTTGGTAAGGTCGATCAATTCTTTATCGCCGTTATATAATTTCTTTTCTTTTGTATTAATCGTTAAAACGGTTCCTGTAGCTACTGAATATGCTTCTTCAAGAACAATGTCACCATTTTCGTTACGAATTGGGTTTCCGTTTTCATCAACTTTCTTTACCCAGTTTTTAAGGTCAACACCAATACCTCCGGTAACATCTACTGTTGTAAGGAAGATTGGAGAAATACCATTTGTTCCTCCTACAATTGGAGCGATATTTACGAATGGTACATATGGGCTCGCCTGTTTTCCTGTCCAAAGAGCAACGTTATTTACTCCGGACATTCTTGATGAACCTACACCCATTGTTCCTTTTTCAGCGATAAGCATAACGCTTGCCTCAGGATGTTGAGCCTGTAAAGCTTTAATCTCTTCCTGAGCCTGAGGAGTAATCATACATTTACCATGAAGTTCACGGTCTGATCTTGAGTGAGCCTGATTACCCGGAGAAAGCAAATCTGTAGAGATATCTCCTTCACCTGCAATAAATGTTACTACTTTAATTTCTTCAGCAACTTCGGGAAGTTTTGTGAAAAATTCAGCTTTTGCGTAGCTTTCAAGAATTTCTTTTGCAATTTCGTTACCGCTATTGAATGCTTCCTTCAGACGGGTAGTGTCTGCTTCGTAAAGGAAAACCTGTGTTTTAAGAACATTAGCCGCTTCTTTAGCAATTGCTGCATCATTTCCTAAAGCAAGGTCTAACAACACTTCAATAGAAGGTCCACCTTTCATATGAGATAATAATTCAAAGGCAAATGCCGGAGAAATTTCTTCTACTACGGATTCACCTAGAATAATTTCTTTTAAAAATTTTGCTTTTACTCCCGCTGCACTTGTTGTTCCGGGTAGTGTGTTATAAATGAAAAATTGAAGAGAATCTGATCGGTCAGCATTACCTGAATCTTTAATTTGCGTAATAATTTCGCTTAGTAATTCAGCACCATCAATTGGCTTTGGATGAAGCCCCTGGGTTTTTCTTTCTTCAATCTCTTTGATGTAATCCTTATAAATACTCATAATAGAAGGTCTTTCAAAATTAAAGGTAGGCCTGCTTTTTCTTTATCGGTCTGTATAAATACAGTTAATGACATTTTGAGTTCTCGCATTTTGATGCAACATTAACCGAATAAAGTCAGCATAATCTACACTTTTCCAAAAGTTTTTTAAAATTATCAAACAATTCAAAATGTTCCCAAAATTACGAAATTTTACTATTTTATAAGAATGAAATTATTTAGATTCTTTATAAATATGAATTTTATAATATCTATTTTTGGTCGTATTTTTGTAAACAAATGGAGAATATGAAAAATATCCTGAATGTTTTATGTGTTTTTATTTCGATTTTCGTTTTCTCTCAGACTCAATCTGTGAAGAAAATTCCCACGAAGAAAGGATCGAAAACCGCGGTCAAAAAAGCTACTGCAGCCCATAAGCCTGCTGCTGATCTTGTTATGATCAATAAAGATCTTCCTCTTTTGATTCCTAAGAAGAAAGGGGATCAGTTCGGATATGTTAACCAGAATGGGAAATTTATTATTCAGCCGGAATATCATATTGCCGTATTTTTTTATGAAGACTGCAATCTTCTGAATTCACCTAATGAAAAGGCTAGAAAATTTGGAACAAAAGAGTATGCGACCGTAGAGAAAAATATGATTTCGTACCGTGTAGACCAATCGGGAAAGAGAGTATATCAGTTCAAAGAAGCAGATTTTGGAAAATGTAAATTCGAAGAATATAAACAACAGTTGTTCCAGGCTTACATCCTCAACGGTTTTTACGGAATTATTGAAAAATCAAAGTTTGTGAATGCAGCTGATTACAGACAATACCAAATCTATCCTCAATACCAGTATCTGTTTATTCTGGAGGGAGATGATGTAGCTAATCCTATGATTGTGGCTTCCAATAATGATAAATTTGGAGTTATTGATGTCAACAATAAAATTATCATTCCGTTTGAATACTCGAATATTAAAAGAAATTTCAGCTGGAAACTGGGAAAAATGTTTGAAGTGACAAAAGATGGCTCAAATTATTACTATATCGACTCCAACAACAAAACTTATTAGATAATTATAAATTATAAATGATGAATGATGAATGATGAATGATGAATGATGAATGATGAATGATTTATTTGATAACTCCTATTTTTCGTAGTATTTTTCCATTGCGTAACTCGCAACCTAACACCCCGTATCTTGCACCTCGTAAGCCGCTATCCCGCATCTCGAAACCCGAATCTCAATTCATATATTTTTTGTATTTTTGCCGTTGAAATAAAGGGGTGCTTTAACAGGCTGAGATTATACCCAACGAACCTGGAACAGGTAATGCTGTTTAGGGATGTGTCTTCATAAGACGCTGAATTGTATAATATCTTATCGATCCCCTTTTATTCATTAAATGTCAAAGATTTATAGAATGAAAGGATTATTTTTTTTAGGGCTTAGCGTAAGCTCTGTAGCTTTTATCCAGGCTCAGAATAAAGATTCTCTGAAGGTCAGGGAAATTGAAGCGGTCAACTTTACTAAAAGACTTCCGGTTGCAAAGGAAATCATCAATGTACAGAAAGATTTAGACGGGAAAAATTTGGGACAGGATCTTCCTATCCTTTTAAAAAATCAAACCTCTGTAATTTCCACCTCAGATGCAGGAAACGGAGTGGGATATACCGGTTTTAGAATTCGTGGAGTTTCAGGAAGTGCCATTAATGTAATGATGAATGGTGTTCCGTACAACGATTCTGAAAGCCAGGGAACATTTTTTGTCAACGTTCCGGATTTAACAAGTTCTGCCTCACAGATTGTCATTCAGAGAGGAGTGGGAACTTCCAATAATGGTGTTTCTGCTTTCGGAGCAAGTATTAATGTACTTTCCAAAGATCCGGAAGAGAAATTTTATTTTAAAACAGATGACAGTTACGGATCATTTAATACCTATAAATATTCAGCTGAAATAGGCTCCGGGAAATTCTGGAACAACCGTCTTTCTGTAATGGGAAGATATACTCATATTCACTCTGACGGATATATTGACAGAGCTTCATCCAATTTACACTCTTATAATTTTACCGCTTTATTTGAAGAGGGAAATACGAAGCTACGTTTAATGGCTTTCGGAGGTAAAGAGAAAACGTATCAGGCCTGGAATGGGATTGATCGTAAAACCTGGGAAACAGACCCGAAATTCAATGTTTCGGGAGCAATTTATGATGCCAATTGGGAGAATATTGTAAGTTTCTATGACAATGAAACCGATAATTACAGACAGAATCATTATCAGTTACTTTGGGAACAAAAATTCAGTGACCGATGGAATCTGGAAACAACTTTTCATTATACCAAAGGAAAAGGATATTACGAAAACTATAAGCAGGGAAATCTTTTTTCAAGATACAATCTGCCTAATATCATTGAAGGTGGACAAACCATAAAATACTCTGATTTTATCAGAAAAAAATGGCTGAATAATGATTTCTATGGTATGGTTTCTACCTTGTACGGAAAGTTTGAAAATCTGGATCTGAACTTTGGAGCTGTTGTGAATCAGTATTACGGAAGGCATTATGGAAATGTTACCGGTGTATTTTTCCCTCAGATTGATGAAAGTGAATACTACAGAAACCGCTCGGTAAAGAATGAAGTGTCTGGTTTTGCAAAAGCATTATTCAGAGTAGATAACTTTGAATTCTTTGGTGATTTACAACTAAGAAAAATCAATTACAATACCAAAATCCTGATGGCGGGTGACGGTGAAGGTGCGGATTTAAGCAAAAACTGGCTGTTTTTTAATCCAAAAGCTGGGGTGAACTACCGAATTGAAGGAGGGAAGGTATTCCTTTCTTATGCTCATGCTCACCGTGAACCGAACAGAGATGACCTGATGGCCAATAATGATGTGAAAGCTGAAAAACTTCATGATATTGAAGCTGGTTTTGAAAAACAGTTCGGAATCGTATCACTTACTGCGAATGTTTACTATATGTATTATGTGAATCAGTTGGTTTTAAACGGAGAATTGAATAACGTAGGAGCATTTATCAGAACAAACTCAGGAAAGAGCTACAGAAGAGGAGTTGAGGTAGGTGCTTTGGCAAAGCTATCCAAACAATGGGAAGTTTCCGGGAATGTAACCTTAAGCCAGAACAGGAATCAGGATTTTAATATTCAAAATGGAGATACTCCTAAAAGTCTTGGAAATACACAGATTTCATTTTCTCCGAACGTAATTGCTAATTTGAGCTTGAAATTTAATCCTACAAAAAATTTCCAGTTTGTATTAATGAACCAGTATGTGGGAAAACAATATCTTGATAATACCGAAGATGCAAACTTACAGCTTAAAGATTATTTTCTGACAGACTTCAATGCGCAGTATCAGTTTAAAATTGCCAATAATGAAATTGCTTTAAAACTGTTGGTGAATAACCTGTTCAACAAAAAATATGTGAACAATGGATCTGTATATGAAGGGCAGCCATACTATTTCTCTCAGGCAGGAACAAACTTTATGTTTGGGGTGAGTTGGAAGATTCAATAACAGTTGAAAAGGCAAAAAGGTTTCGAAAACAGATTTGTAGAATCATAAATTTGACCTTTTTATTTTTGATTGTTTTACCACTCTCATAACAATTGTTAAGCTTAAAAAAAGAAGTTTAAATAACCGTATTCCTATTTTAATACGGAATAATCAAAGGACTGTTTCGGCAGTCTTTTTTTATAAAGGTTAAATATCCTCAAAAGTCATGAAAAAGTTATAAATTTGCTGCCAAATGAATATTTCAGCATACATTTTAGAATATTTAAAACAATTTGGAACTGCCACGGTTCCAGGCTTTGGGGTGTTTTCACTGAAAAATTCTAAGGCAATTATCAATTCCGAAAACGGAAGCATCCTGCCTCCTGCCAGTCAGATTGAATTTACAATAGACTACGAAGTACAGGCTGAAGATCTTACTGCTTTTATTGCAGGACAGAAACAGATGTCCCTGGAAGCTTCAAGAAGTGATCTTAAGATCCAGACTGATTTTTGGAAGAAAAAACTTCAGGCCGAACAGGTTCTTGAAATTCAAAACCTTGGAACAGTTTTCATTGAAGAAGGGCATACCCATTTCAAAGGAAAAAGAATAGAATCCGGACGTCCTGATTTTTACGGACTGGAAGAGATCCGTTTTTCAGATATCAATAACGGGGAAAAGGTAAAAACTTTAGTGAACCGCGAAAAAGATTTTAAATTCAGAAAAACAATTCTCTGGGTTTTCCTTCTGATTATTCCGGTTCTAGGAATTTTATATCTGGCATTTACCCAGCAGGAACTTCTTTTTGGAAAAAAATCTTTCAAGAATGTTTCCGTACAGACTTCTACCCATCGAATTGTAAAAGATACAGTGAAGGTGATGGTACATACTCCGGAAGCACCCGTTTCAGATTCTTTGAAAAAAGATTCATTAGTAAAACCTGCCGGAAAAGCAAAACAATCTACCCCGGCCGCTCCAAACAACACTAAGAATAGATGGCAAAAATAAAAAAAGCGTCAGAATCTCTGACCATTATGACCAATATCGTTCTTCCGAACGAAACCAACTCTTTAAGAAACCTTTTTGGTGGTGAACTATTAGCAAAAATGGATCGTTGTGCGTCTATTTCTGCAGCAAGACACTGTGAAAGAAGAGTTGTAACAGCTTCTGTAAACCACGTATCTTTCAATCATCCGATTCCGGAAGGTGGAGTAGTGGTATTGGAATCTAAAGTTTCCAGAGCATTCTCTACTTCAATGGAAGTGTATGTGGATGTATGGTTGGATGATCCGATCAATCAGAAGAAAATTCACACCAATGCCGGTATTTATACCTTTGTTGCTGTAGATGAATTCAACCGCCCGATTCCTATCCCGGAAATGGTTCCGGAAACAGAAGAAGAGAAAGAAAGATTTGCTGCGGCTTTCCGTAGAAAAGAACTTTCATTGATTCTTTCAGGAAGAATGAAACCTCTGGAATCTGTAGAACTTAAAAAGTTATTCCAGGAACCACAGGAGTCTAAGAAAGACAAGAAATAACCTTCTTTAAAACACAAAAAACACAAATGTCTTACACAAATTTTCACAAATGGTTTGTGCCTGATCAAATGGAAAAAAATAATGAAAATGGATATTTCAGAAAATGATATATCAAAAATTGTTTATGAAGCTGGGTATATAGTTCATAAAACGTTGGGGCCAGGACTTTTGGAAAGTGCTTATGAAGAATGTTTATTTTATGAATTAAATAAATATAACCTTCTTGTAGAAAGACAAAAGCCCATGCCATTAGTTTATGATGATGTGAAAATGGATGTTGGCTATAGGCTTGACTTTTTGATTGAGAAAAAATTTGTGCTGGAAATAAAATCTATAGAATCATTACAAGATATTCATTTAGCACAAATACTTACATACCTTCGTTTAAGTAATTGTAAACTTGGAATGTTGATTAACTTTAATACGCTTCAATTTAAAAATGGAGTTAAGAGAGTGATTAACGGGATATTGTAATTTGTGTTATTCGTGAAATAAATTAGTGTCATTCGTGTTTAAATTATGAAAATACTTCTTTTAGATAAAAACCATCCTCTTATTACTGATCAGCTTTTGGCTCAGAATTTTGTATTGGAAGAGGATTTTACGTCGTCCTATGATGAGGTTTGTGATAAAATTGAGAATTACGACGGTATTATTATCAGAAGCCGTATTCCTTTAGACAAAAACTTTCTGGAAAAAGGTAAGAATCTGAAGTTTATTGCAAGAGTAGGAGCCGGAATGGAAAATATTGATATTCCTGTTGCCGAAAAACTGGGGATTCAATTAATCAATTCTCCGGAAGGAAACAGAGATTCTGTAGCAGAGCATGTAGTAGGAATGCTGCTTGTCATCATGAACAGACTTTTTATAGCTTCTCAGGAAGTGAAAAACGGGATCTGGAAACGTGAAGAAAACAGAGGGGATGAGCTGTTAGGAAAAACAGTCGGATTAATTGGGTATGGAAATATGGGGAAAGCTACGGCAAAAAGACTTTCCGGTTTTGGATGTAAAGTGATTTTCCATGATATACTTCCTGATCTTTCTGATGAATATGCAACACAGGTTTCACTGGAAGAACTGAAGCAGTCTGCAGAAGTTGTAAGCTTACATATTCCTTTAACTTCGGAAACTCATTATCTTATTGATGAAACTTTCATTGCAGAAATGAAAAATGATTTTTACTTTGTGAATACAGCAAGAGGAAAGAATGTAAAAACTAAATGTTTAGTAGAAGCGTTGAAAGCAGGAAAAGTAAAAGGTACTTGTCTGGATGTATTGGAGTATGAAAAGTCTTCTTTCGAGAATATTGAGGCCGAAAATGAAGATTTAAAATATCTTCTCGAATCTGAAAAAGCCATTGTAACGCCACACATTGCTGGCTGGACGTATCAGAGCAAAGAAAAACTGGCCCAGTTTATTGTAGATAAAATAGTAGCTTCACATTGTTAAGCTAAAGAAATATATAAAAGATAAAAAGCGAATTTACGAAAAGTGAACTCGCTTTTTTATTAACTATGAACACGTTTTTAATTGTTGTCGCTGTAGGGTTTTTTGTTGTATTTACAGTGGGAATTCGTAGTAAGAGAAAATTTAAATGTCCACTAGAATATGAATCATTTAAAATGGGAAAGACTGAGGATTAGTCTCTATGTATAAACTAAGAAGAAATCTACAAGTTTATTTATTATAATAAAATTCCCTAATGAGTGATTGAATAATTATATATATTTACAGTCCAATTCTAAAATATTTATTATAATGAACAATTTAAGACAAGTTTCAAAAGAGCAATTAAAAAAAGTTTTTGGAGGAACAGGCCCTCAGGTTAACTGTCATTGTAGCCCATCGGGATCAGGAAAACCTGCGATCGATATTATTGCTGATAATGCGGTTGATTGCTTTAATAAATGTGAGGAGTATAGAAATAATTAAAATTTTTCAATTTGCCCTTCACAAATGAAACAGTCATTTTTAGGTAAGAGGATATTCTGTATCCTCTTATTCAGTTCTTCAGTATTATCATCTCAAAAAATTACTATTATTAATAACAATACCGGATCGGTTACTATTAAAAATAATAAGACAGAAGTGATATTAAAAGACGGGAATAAAAAGGAATTCTCCGGTATAGTAAATAAAATTTCAATTAAAGGGACTCAAGATCTGGATAGATCTTTGACGATATATCTTGAACCTACCGAAAAATTAATATTAACTATAAAGAATAATACAATTGTTTATCAAGGAGATCAAGCCGCTATTAATGAATATCTCAATGAAAAATTAAATGTAGATACATATGGGAAAATGAAGGACTATTTACAGGCAAGTGAAAAAAAGAGTTTGAGCCCTTTAAAAATAAATTCCGAACTATTTCTTACAAACATTTTAAAGAAAGTAAATTTAAAATCTATAATTATTTCTTCAGAAGATACTAATTCTACGAAAAAAATAAAAACTCATATAAAGTATAACTGGCTTTATACCATTTTTTCTTCTGTTATTAGCTTAAAGGATAAAAATTTCAGTAAAGAAGTTATTAACTATTATTATCAGAAATATATTGAATCGGATACTGCAGAATTCAGCTGCAATGGAGCATTCCAATATAGCGTTATGGAAATATTAATAAAAAATAAAGATATAGTATCTGCTCAATTTCCGATGTATACTATTGTTGAACATTCTGATTCTGATAATATAAATCAGTATCTTCCAAAAACTTGTCAAAAATATTTTTTTTTCAATAAATACCGCTACTTTGAGCATATTAATGACCCTCAGAAAGATTATTATGAAAAAGTTCTAAATGAAAAATTTACCGATTAATTACTATACAATGCGAAAGTTTATATTTTATTTATATATTTTTTTATCATCATGTACTTATATAGCTGCGCAAAATTATCAGGTCACATATGAAGTACAATTTAAGCCAGTAAAGGAGAAAGATTCATTAGTAAAAGAATATATGGCTCTCAAAATAATTGCTAATCAAAGTATTTTTTATAACCTAAATAAAGAAAAAATTGATTCTCTAGTCAGTAAGTTGGATTATAAAGGAGTATCAGCAATTAAAAATTCTTTTTTAAGAATAAAAGTATTCAAAGACTTTTCAAAAGATTATTTTACTATAGGTGGTAATTTTAACCAATTCAATTATTGGTATAAAGAAAATAAGATTAATTTTTACGATTTAAAGAAGTATGGTAAATATAAGGGCTATATGGCCAATGAAGCATTCGCCGATTTTGGGAAAAGAGTATGGCACGTTTTATATACCAATGATATTCCAATCAATGATGGTCCTTATGTTTTTTCAGGATTACCCGGTTTAGTTATTAAAGCAGAGTCACTAGATGGAAATTATAGTTTTGAATTAATTGGAATTAAAAAATTAGAGAATCAGCCTGAAATGAAGGCTATCAAAGAAAACATAAGAAAAGAGAAACTAAAAAAGAATATTAATGACTTTATAAAAGATCCTGCGGCTCATAATATTAACTTTAAAAATGATTTGGGAGATAGTTTTAGTTATGAATTTAAAGGGATTAAAGACAATAATTATAATGCTACAAATGAATATTTAAATAAAATATTTAATCAATTCAATAACTATCCAGATAAGGACATTCCTATTATAACATTTTAGAAATTCTGTACTGTTTTATAAATTACCAGGATAAGGCACTATGATTGAGTTGGATTAGGTCAGAACAGGATTGAAGAATCTTAGAACAGTTCTTGTCCAAATTTCACTTTTTCTCTCATGAATGTTAAATAATTCATAATGTCCACCTCATGTTTATTATTTATTTTGAGTTTTATTAAATTGCCGCTCATTTTGAATCTCATGACGACGCGTAATTTTGTACTTATCTTAACTGTTTTCTTATCAATATTTTCTTGTAAAAAAAAGTCTGAAGCTAAAGGTGCTTCGGCTGAAAATACAACCAATCTTCCTAACTATGGAAACGTAGATCTGGGAGATGTCTTCACGAAAGGTGATGGACAGCTTCTAAACAGACAGACTACGGTAAGTTATATCGATCAGTATTACAAAAAGATATGGGAAGCAGGAGATCTTAGTGGCGGAATTCTTGTTGCCAAAGGTGATGAAATTCTATATGAGAACTACAGAGGTTTTGGAAGAGAAGGAAATCAGATGCCTATTGATAAAAATACACCTTTACATGTAGCGTCAGTTTCAAAGACCTTAACTGCAATGGCAATGATGAAGCTAATTGAAGCTGGTAAAATAAAACTTACAGATCATCTTACTCAGTTTTTTCCAGGATTTCCTTATCCTAATGTTACCGTTCAGACGTTATTAGATCAAAGAAGTGGTCTTCCGAAATACGAATACTTTATTACTAAAATACAGCCTGCACCGACTGAACTTTCCAAGCCATTCATTACCAATCAGGATGTATTGAATATGATTATCAAATACAAGCCTGATCTGGCAAGAGATACGGATACAGGGTTTATGTACTGTAATACCAACTTTGCTTTATTGGCTTTATTGGTTGAAAAAGTTACCAAAACTCCTTTCCCTCAAGCCATGAAAGAAATGGTTTTCACTCCGCTGAAAATGAATAATACATACATTTTCCAGGAGAAAGATATTCCTACCGCTTCACAGTCATTCTATTATGGAGGAAACAAACTGTATCCTTTAGACAGACTGGATCTTATTTACGGAGATAAAAATGTATACACTACCCCAAGAGATTTATACAATTTCTCAAAAGCAATGTTTTCAAAAAATTTCCTTAAACCGGAGCTGATGGAAATGGTATTTACTCCTTATAGCAATGAAAAAGCAGGAATGAATAACTATGGCTTAGGGTTCAGAATGAAAATATTTGATAACGGAGAAAAACTGACATATCATAACGGATGGTGGCATGGTACGAATTCCGTATTTGCCCACCTTTTAAAATCTAAAGTGACCATTGTAGCTATTGGAAACAAATATTCAAACAAAGTATATACAGCCCTTGCATTATCAGGCTTATTCGAAGATTTCCCTTTGCAGAAGGATAAGCTTCATACCGTGATGAATGACAATAAAGATACTTTGAATTCCGGACAGGAAGTTTTTGGAGAATAATGTTTACTTTTGCCTAAACATTTTCATGAAAAGGTTTCTTTTATTATTCGTTATCTGTTTTCTTGTTCATTCTTGTGCAAGAGTAGGATCTCCTGTTGGAGGGCCTAAAGATACCCTTGCACCAAAGTTTTTAAGCTCAAACATTGATACCACAAGAATTAATGTCAAAAGAGATATTCGCGAACTCCGTCTGGATTTTGATGAATATGTGACCTTAAAGGACATCAACAAAAATTTGATTATTTCACCTCCTATAAAAGGGATAACAAGGATTCTTCCTTCGAATATAGCCAATAAATTTGTACTGATCCAGTGGACGGATACTCTTCAGGCCAATACAACTTATAATTTCAATTTTGGAAATTCAATTGTTGATAATAATGAATCCAATATACTGAGGTATTTTAATTTTGCTTTTTCCACAGGAAATAAACTGGATGATCTTTATGTGAGCGGTGAAGTAAAGGATGCATTGGATATTAAAAAGAAAACCGGAACAACAACGGAGAATAAACTGGTGGTGGGATTGTATCAGGTAAAAGACACCATGGATTACAAGAAAAAGCCTTACTATATCACCAAGGTGGATGAAGACGGATATTATGAATTAAACTATCTGACCCCAGGGAAATATAAAATTATTGCTTTTGAAGATGAGAATGGAAATTCTATGTATGATCCGGGTAAAGAAAAAGTAGGATTCCAGAAAGATCCGATTAATGTTGAAAAATCTATTTCAGGATTAAATCTAAAAGTATATCCTTCCAAAAAGCCTGTGAAATATGTAGAAATGAAAGAAACTGCAGGAGGTGTTCTGATGACATTCGAGGGGAATCCTGAGGAAGTAAAAGTTCAATCATTGAATGAGAAATTGAAGGATGTGAAAATAACACACAATCCAAAATCTGATTCCGTTAGAATCTGGTTTGATGCAGTGAAAGATGACGTGGGGCAGACCGCCAATGAAAAGCTTATATTCACACATAATAAAGGTCCGAAAAAAGACAGTGCTTACAGCGTTTCCTTATTTTACAGATATAATAAGAAGAATGCTATGGATGTCTTCAGTGATAATGATGGAACTTCCATCGCTCCAAAAGCCGATTTAAAAATTGCTTCCAACTATATCGTCGATAAAATTGATCCTTCAAAATGGACACTGAAAATTAAAGGAGACAGCTTGACAACCTTGCCATTTACCGCAAAAATTTCAGAAACAAATCCTTATCAGATTCAGGTTCAGTCAGATTTTGTGATGGGAAAAAGCTATGAGCTTACCGTTCCTAAGGAAACGATATCCTCATTCTATACAAAAAATACACAATCTAAGCGTTTCGACTTTGATGTGGCTAAAGTAGACCAGTTTGGAAGTGTTGAATTCTCTATTTCGAATGCGCCAACTACCAATTATTGGATTCAGCTGGTAGATTCTTCAGACAAGATAGCCTATCAGAAATATATCAAAGGAGATCATATAAAATTTGATATCCTGAAACCTGGAGAATATATTGTAAGAATTCTGGTGGATAATAACGGCAATAAATATTGGGATGAAGCAGACTTTGCTAATGATGTTTTTGCTGAGGATGCTTATATTTTCTACAAAAAAGTAATTGTCAGAGGTCTATGGGAAACAAGGGAAGAATGGGATCTGAAAGATTCCAGAACACTTGATAATCCTAAAGGAACAACAGCTCCTGCACCAACTCCTGTCGTGGAAACACCACCAGCTGCAGCTGAAGTGAAACAGGAAGTTAAGAAAGAATTGAAATCCTCCAATGCTGTTCTAACTCCGGTAAAGTAAGCTGATGAAAATAGTTAAGAAAATAGTATTCTGGACATTGGTAGCATTTGCTCTGATTCAATTTTTTCCTATCGACAGAACCAATAAACCTGTTGATTCTGCTGTAAACTTTGTGGAGGCAAGGAAATCACCGGAAAAGATCAGAACACTGCTTAAAAATGCCTGTTATGACTGTCATTCCAATGAGACGGTTTATCCAAAGTATGCCTTTATTGCTCCCGTTTCATGGTCTGTAAAAAGCCATGTGAATGAAGGCAGGGAACATCTGAATTTTTCTACCTGGGGAAATTATAATAAGGATTTGAAGGAGAGTATGCTTACGAAATCTATTCAAACAATCCAGAACAGGACAATGCCAATGCCTGGTTATATTGTCTATCATCCAGAAGCCAATCTTTCAGAAGCAGAAAGAGCATTATTGATTCAGTACTTTGAAGAAATGCTTAAGGCTAAAACATATTAATTCAATCATAAAAAAAACTCTCGCAGATTTTACAGATCCAGCAGATAATTGTGTTTACAATCTGCTCAATTTGCAAAATCTGCGAGAGAATATATTACAAAAATTATTTCTTTAAATAACTCTCGAAAAATCTCTTCTGGGAATCAAAAGCAATGTCCTCTAAGTTTAACTCCTGTAAAGGAATCCAGACTGCTTCTGAAATCTCAGAGAGCTCAAGATTTACCTCAAACTTTTCCGAAACATTATACTCATAAAATAGATCAATCGTATTATAATCAATCTCTTTGTATTGATAGATGTTGGGAAGGCTGGTAAGGTATTTCAGGTTAGAAATATCAATATCAAGCTGAAGTTCTTCAAAAAGTTCTCTTTTACAGGTTTCCTCTGCACTTTCTTTTGGGTCGACAAATCCTCCGGCAAGATCGAGTTTTCCTTTTTTGGGATCTCTGTTTCTTCGGGTAAGATAAATTTCGTCTCCACATCTGATGACAACTGCTACTGCACCTGCCACATTATTATACAAAGTAAAACCGCATTCCGGACAGCTCCATTTCTTTTCACCATCCCAGTGTAAGGACTCTTTGCCACAGCTTGGACAATATTTCAATAGTTTCATTGAGCAATATTAATATTTCTCGGGTGATAACTCAAAATAACATCCCTTAATTCTTCAGTTTTCAGGTGCGTATAGATCTCCGTTGTTGTAATACTGGAATGTCCCAGCATTTCCTGAATATAACGTAAATCTGCCCCATTCTGTAATAAATGGGTGGCAAACGAATGTCTGAAGGTGTGTGGAGATATTTTTTTGTTGACCCCGGCTTTATCTGTAAGTTCTTTAATAATAAGGAATACAATCACTCTGGACATAGAAGTCCCACGGCTGTTTAAAAACAGAGTGTCTTCATATTTCTTATTAATTTTACCTTTAGAACGTACCTCTTTGATATAACTTTCCAGCAAATCTGCAGTATAGTCAGCTAAAGGAACAAAACGGGTTTTATTTCCTTTTCCGTGTACCTTGATGTACTGCTCTTTGAAGTTGATATTGGAGATCTTCAGATCAATCAGTTCGGAAACCCGAAGTCCGCAGCCATATAGTACCTCTATGATGCAGTGGTTTCTTTTTCCGAGATCTGTATTGACCTCAATAGCAGCAATAATTTTGTTGATATCAGGCAAGCTTAAAGTATCTGGTAGATATAATCCCAATTTAGGGCCTTCAAGTAACGCCGCAGGATTGTCTTCACGATATTCATCCTCCAGCAGAAATTTAAAGAAAGCTTTAATGGAAGATATCCATCTTGCTTGTGATCTCTCACTGAATTTCTGTTTGGAAAGATTGAAAATGTATTCCTGCAGGTTTTCGTAACCGATGGAGTCTGGACCGACGTTTTCCAGATCCTCTTCTGCGTAATCTTTTAATTTCTTAATGTCCCGAACGTAGGCGTCGAGTGTGTTTTCTGAAAAATTTCTTTCGAAACGAAGAAATATTTCAAAATCTTTGATCTTTTCATCCCAAGTCATTTGTGCTTATTTTTTTAGTTCACAGTCCGATATTTGTTCTATTTCAATATTATGGTTTCTCAGGAACGATATTCCATCGTCATCCGAATACTCATTAATGTACACCAGCCTCGTAATTCCTGCCTGCAAAATCAGCTTGCTGCATTCTTTACAGGGAGACAGCGTCAGATATAACGTTGCCCCTTTTGCAGATTGAGTGGAAGCTGCTAGTTTTAATATAGCGTTGGCTTCCGCATGCAATACGTACCAGTGTGTTTTCCCTTCTCCATCTTCACAGCAGTTTTCGAATCCCGAAGGAGTCCCGTTGTAACCATCTGAAATAATCATCCTATCTTTTACGATAAGAGCTCCCACCTGTTTTCTCTTACAGTAGGAGAGTTTTGCCCATTCCTGAGCCATTTTTAGATAAGCTTTATCAAACTTATTCATACCGCAGCATTGTTTTTTTTCGAAATAATTTGGATTAAAATCTTTTAGAAAGATTTAGAAGTTAGGTTTTCTCTTCTCTAGAAACGCAGTAACTCCTTCTTTCTTATCTTCCATGTCAAAAAGTTCGCCGAAATATTTGATTTCAGCTTCAAAACCTTTCTCCGTGTCAGATAAATTCACGGCATTTATAGCCTTGGAGATTGCCATTGGTGAATTGTAGGCAATCGTGTTTGCTAATTCTTTCGTTTTGGTTAATAATTCTTCAATAGGATATACTTCATTAACCAGTCCGATCTCTTTTGCTTTTTGAGCAAGGATCATTTTGGCAGAGAAGATCATTTCATTGGCAATACCTTTTCCTACAAGCTTTGGAAGCCTTTGCGTTCCTCCATATCCTGGAATCAGTCCAAGAGTTACTTCAGGAAGCCCTAATCTGGCGTTTTCCGATGCATATCTGATGTGGCATGCCATGGCAAGCTCTAAACCTCCTCCCAATGCAAAACCGTTTACGGCTGCAATGACAGGTTTAGACATGTTTTCAATTTTGTTGAACAATGTGTTTTGTCCGTTTCTTGCAAGTTCTTCAGCTTTTTCCTGTCCGAAATCACTGAATTCCTTGATGTCAGCTCCCGCTACAAAAGATTTCTCTCCACTACCTGTAAGGATAATTACCCTACAAGAAGTATCAGCATTAAGCTCATCCAGTGCAGTACTGATTTCCTGAATGGTTTTTGCGTTTAAAGCATTTAAACTTTCAGGTCTGTTTATGGTAATGATAGATAATTTATCTTCTTTTTTTAATAATATGTTCTCGTAACTCATTTTTCCACTTTAAAATATCATCCTTTGCAAATTATGAATTTTTTACAAAAAAAAGGAAAAAATATTATTTTTTTTTCCTTTTTTTTAATTTATCATTCCAAATAATTATTTGGAATGATTCATCATATTTGCATCAATATTGACATTTAGCTGAGAAGCCACTTTCATGCCAAGTTCAATATTAGCACGGAAAAAGTGACACAGCTGTCGATTGATAATTTCATCTTTTTTCGGTCCGGTTATACCATTCATGCTGCCTACGATATTTTTGATCAAATGATCTCTGTCTTCTGCATTCATTGCTTTTGAATATAAAAGCCCCGGTTGAGTATAATGATCACTGTCGTTCTCATTCCTGTTGTAGCTGGCAACATGTGCACTGTCTAGCTCATATTCATAGTTTTTATAAGAGGTATCTGCTTTGATGTCATCGAAGCTGTTGGGATGATAATTGGGCTTATCCTGATAATGGCTTGAATCGGCCATATAGCCGTCTCTCTGATAGTTGTTAACTTCAAAAGGACATCTGTTCACTTCCAGTTGATGAGAGTTTACACCTACTCTGTAGCGGTGTGCATCAGGATAAGAGAATAATCTTCCCTGAAGCATTTTGTCAGGTGAGAAGCTAATTCCGTTAATCAGGTTGCTGGGTGAAAAAGTAGACTGTTCCACATGCGCAAAATAATTAACAGGTACTTCGTTCAGTTCCATTTCTCCTACTTCGATCAAAGGGAAGTCATCATGGAACCATACTTTGGTTACATCAAAAGGATTCCATCTGAAATCTTTTGCCTGTTCTTCGGTCATTACCTGTATAAATAAGGTCCATTTCGGGAAATCTCCATTTTCAATAGCGTTGCAAAGATCTTCCTGCGCGAAGTCCGGGTTTTCACCAGCCATTTTTACGGCTTCTTCATCCGTGAAGTTTTTTACACCTTGTTTTGTTTTAAAATGGAATTTCACCCATACTCTTTCATTTTTATCGTTGATCATGGAGAAAGTATGAGATCCGAAACCGTGCATATGCCTGTAGCCGTGCGGAGTTCCTCTGTCTGACATTAATATAAGAACCTGATGAAGAGATTCAGGATTTAAACTCCAAAAATCCCACATCATGGTGGCACTTTTTAAATTGGTTTTGGGTACTCTTTTCTGAGTATGGATAAAGTCCGGGAATTTTTTTGCATCCTTAATAAAGAATACCGGTGTATTATTTCCTACAAGATCCCAGTTTCCGTCTTCAGTATAAAATTTTAAAGCAAAGCCTCTTGGGTCTCTTGCCGTATCTGCGCTTCCTTTTTCGCCTCCTACCGTGGAGAATCTTGCAAACATTCTGCACGAATTTCCTACTTCTGAAAACAGTTTTGCTTTTGTGTACTGGCTGATGTCATGCGTTACGGTAAAAGTTCCGTAAGCGCCGCTTCCTTTGGCATGCACAATTCTTTCAGGAATCCTTTCCCTAACGAAATGCGCAAGATTTTCCTGAAGAATAAAGTCTTGCAGCAATACCGGGCCTCTTGGTCCTACCGTCTGTGAATCCTGATGTTCAAAATAAGGTGCGCCGTTACTTAACGTTAATTTTTTAGAATCCATATCATTAATGATTTGTATAAATGTTTTTCTTTTTCTAAATCCAAGTGTAAAGGTAATGAATATCAAATTTACTTGAATTTTTAATTGCTAATAGCAAAAACGTTATATCTTTGTAATAGATAATATTAATCAAATGAACATTCAGCAACTGGAGTATCTTATCGCTGTTGATAAGTATAAACATTTTGGTAAAGCCGCTCAGGCGTGTTTTATTACCCAACCTACGTTAAGTGCCATGATACAGAAATTTGAGGATGAACTGGATGTAAAGGTGTTCGACAGGACTACCCATCCGATTCGTACCACGGATGTAGGTCTTCAGATTATTGATCAGGCAAAGGTAATTATCGAATCTGTCAATGAGCTGAAAAACAAAGCTAACCTTTTGAATAATATTTTAGGAGGAACTATTAACCTGGGGATTATTCCTACGGTATCTTCTTTCATTCTGCCAACGGAAATCTTTAAATTCCTTGAAGATAACCCGAAGATCCAGATGAATGTAAAAGAAATGACCACTGATAATATTATTAAAGCTTTGAAAGCTGGTGAACTGGATGCGGGAATTATCTCAACACCTTATGACACTGCTGACGAGTTTTATCAGGATTTCTTATTCAATGAAGAATTGATGATTTACAGCTCCAATACGGAAGCCAACAAAAAGAATTCTTACATCATTCCGGAAGATCTGAATGTAGAGAAAGTATGGTTGCTTGAAGAAGGAAACTGTTTGAGAAACCAGTTTGAAAATATCTGTCACCTGAAAGAAAATACGTTGAAACCTAAAAATTTAGACTTCCTGGCTTCCAATATCCAGACATTGGTGCACATGGTGGATAAAGTAGGAGGAATCAGTATTCTGCCGGAATTGGCATTGAGCCAGCTTTCAGAAGAGCAGAAGAAAAATGTTTTCAGATTCAAAAAACCTTTCCCTTACCGAGAAATTAGTATTATTTACTATAAACCAACCTTTAAGCAAAAAATTATTGATGAATTATCACATTCTATCAAAACTTCTTTAGAACTTAAGCTGAATTACCACGAAAGTCCGAAAGAATTTGTAAGCATTAAGCCTCAGTAATGGAAATGCTTTAAAGTGATAGAAATCATCAATTTAAATAAAATTATAATTAATAAACAAAAGTTTTGAGTATTACGAAAATAGTGCTTAAATTTGCTGACGTTTATTACGAGGAAAAATTTGACCTGATTGCAACCTCTATAAAAATATGCTAAAACAGTATTCTTTTTTCTGGGCAATTTTATTTCATATTTTTCTTCAACACTATTTTTTAAATCTTTAAAAACAAAAGAATTATATGTCTTATTTATTTACATCTGAATCAGTTTCAGAAGGACATCCGGATAAAATCGCCGATCAGATTTCCGATGCATTAATCGACCATTTCTTAGCCTATGATAAAGATTCAAAAGTAGCATGTGAAACTCTTGTAACGACCGGACAGGTGGTATTGGCAGGAGAAGTAAAATCAGATGCTTACCTTGATGTACAGACCATTGCCAGAGAAGTAATCAACGGAATCGGATATACAAAAGGAGAATATATGTTTAATGGAGATTCTTGTGGAGTGATCTCTGCAATCCATGAACAGTCACCTGATATCAATCAGGGAGTTGACAGAGCCGTAAATGATGAGTCTTTTGAGGCTAAAGCAAATGCACAGGGAGCTGGAGACCAGGGAATGATGTTCGGGTATGCTACTAATGAAACGGCAAACTATATGCCTCTTGCATTAGATCTTGCTCACACAATCCTTAAAGAACTTTCTGCCATCAGAAGAGAAAATAAGGAAATCACTTACCTTCGTCCTGATGCGAAAAGCCAGGTAACTATTGAGTATTCTGATGATCACAAACCTATCAGAATTGATTCTATCGTAGTTTCTACTCAGCACGATGACTTTGGAGCAGAAGAAGAAATGTTGAACAAGATCCGTGAGGATATCAAAAATATTCTGGTTCCAAGAGTGGTTGCACAGCAAACAGAAGAAATCAAAGCTTTGTTCAATGATCAGATCAAATATCACATCAATCCTACAGGTAAATTCGTAATCGGAGGACCTCACGGAGATACTGGTCTTACAGGGAGAAAAATCATCGTTGATACCTACGGTGGTAAAGGAGCTCACGGAGGTGGTGCTTTCTCAGGAAAAGACCCTTCTAAAGTAGATAGAAGTGCTGCTTATGCAACAAGACATATTGCTAAAAACTTAGTGGCTGCAGGAGTGGCTGATGAAGTTTTAGTACAGGTTTCTTATGCAATTGGGGTAGCTGAACCTTGTGGTTTATATATCAACACTTATGGAACGGCAAAAGTAGATCTTCATGATGGAGACATTGCGAAAAAAGTTTCTGCTATTTTCGATTTAAGACCTTATGCTATTGAGCAGAACTTAAAATTAAGAAATCCTATTTATCAGGAAACAGCGTCTTACGGACATATGGGTAAAGAGCATTATGTGGCTGATAAAACATTCAACAAAGGACAGAAAAACGAGATTACCTTAAAAGATCTTGAGTTCTTTACTTGGGAAAAGCTTGACAAAGTAGAGGAAATTAAAACCGCTTTTGGAATTTAATTTCTCTTTAAAGAATAATAAATGAACTGCTTTATCTTTGGATAAGGCAGTTTTTTTTAATTTTACACCTTAATAATATAGAAAGATGATGAATTTTCGAACTGTAGTTGCTGTCCTGTCCCTGTTTTTACTGAGTACATTGGTAAAAGCTCAATATACTATGCACAAAATGATCAGTGTGGGATATACTTACCAGAACCAGAGTTTTGGTGAAGTAGGTGGTAAATTGCTTTTCCTTAAAAATGATGATGTGATTTACAGATTGGGAGGATCTGCAATGATGGGATCTGTAGATTCAAAATTTGCTATTATGCCGAAACTGCAGGCTGATGTCCTTCTTAATTTTGAAAAGAATGTGGATTTCTACCACTCTTATTACTTTTTAGCCGGAGTAGAAGGAACGAATAAATATATTGCCCCTAAAATAGGAGTTACCCTGTTTGGAATGCTGGATCTTACAGGAGGCTATGCTTTTCCCATCGGAGATACCCGATTGAATGGGAAAGAAATGAAAGGACTAAATGTTAATTTTACATTAAATATCCCTACAGTCTTTATTCATGACATGTTTAAATGATTTTTTTTAGATTTTTCTCTATAAAATTTAATAATAGGTTAACAGTTATTAAAAAATTATTATATTTACATCATAATAATTGTACTACTGCCTATAGAAGAGACTCTACTCTAGAACTGTTTTGTTTATACAGCAAAGGCCAGAAGAAATATCTGGTAGAATGCCTGTCTGCAAATATTTATATTGAGAAGAGTTATGAAATCAAAATCGGATAGTTTACTAATTTCCCTTTACCAGAAAGGAGACGAGGGCGCATTATCAACCCTTATTCACCGACATCAGAGAGAACTTTTTACATTCATTTTTTACAAAATTAATGATGAAGATTTAGCCAACGATATCTTTCAGGATACTTTCATGAAGATTATTGTGATGCTGAAAGAAGGACGCTATAACGAAGAAGGTAAATTTATTCTTTGGGCAAAAAGAATTTCCCACAATTTAATCATCGATCATTTCAGGTCTAAAGCCAAGAATATCAAAGTTTCAGAAACTACTTTTGAAACTGATGAATATTCTATTTTTGATTTGATCAGAGAGCCTTCGGAAAATATTGAAGATCAGCTTGTAACGAATCAGATTCAGGAAGATCTTTTAAGGATGTTACAGTTTTTACCACAGAATCAACAAGAGGTAATCAAACTGAGATTTTTTGACGGCTTGAGTTTCAAAGAAATTGCAGACCATACTGAGATGAGTATTAATACAACATTGGGCAGAGTAAGATATGCACTCATAAACCTGAGAAAAATCATGGATGAAAACAACATAATATTAACCAGATAGATAATATTTAGTGAAATTTCACGTTTTAAGGAAAACATACTTCGCTTATGAAAAAAAATGACTCCTTAAAAGTGAAAACTTTGAAACCTAAGAAACAAACAATTGATTTTTTGCTGAATTTTTCTAAAAGCCTTGAAATTGTGAAAAGCAAGAGCAAAAATTATCCTATTACAAAAAATTAAAATTATTAACTTTGTGCTGTATGAAAATGCAGCATGTTTTTTTTGACCTGGATAATACACTCTGGGATCACCGCAGAAATGCCTATCTTACCATCAAAGACCTTTTTGAAAAACAGGAAATAACTTCGAAGTATCATATTGACTTTGAGGAGTTTCATTCTGTTTATCACGATATCAACGAAGAATTGTGGGAAAAGATCAGAGACGGGATTATTGGCAAAGAGTACTTGAGAGAACACCGTTTTTATGATTCATTTAAACATTTTGGAATAGATAATAAAGAGCTTGCCCTTTATTTTGAAGAAAACTTCCTTGATAATATTGTGAGTCATAATGAACTGGTAGAAGGAGCAGAAGATGTTTTGGAATATCTGAAAGCTAAGAATTATACATTACACATTATTTCCAACGGATTTCAGGAGGTGACAGAAAGAAAATGTACCCTATCCGGAATCGCTCCCTATTTTAAAACAATTACCAGTGCCGATGCTGTGGGAGTAAGAAAACCTAATCCAAGGATTTTTGAATACTCTCTGGGACTTTCCGAAGCCAGAAAAGAAGAAAGTATTCTGATCGGAGACGACTGGATTGCAGATGCCCTGGGAGCAACTGATTTTGGAATGGATGCCATCTTTTTCGATGTCTATAAAGAAGATAAGCAGAAAGAAGGATTAAAAGCCATTACCCATCTTCAGCAGATTAAAGAATATTTATAAAGTGTAAGATTTTACCATCTATAAATAAGCCATTAAGTTTTCTTAATGGCTTTTCTGTTTTTCAGTGAATTCTGGAGAGATGATCTGTGAATAAATTAAACTTTAAGCTGTTTATTTTTTTATTGAAATCTGTTTTCCCAATTCTTTCCCAATTTGATGATGAACTTTGCAACATAATAACAACAGAAAAATTTAATAGTATGAAAAATGTAAAGAAAATCACCGGAGTATTAATGATCCTATTTTTATTAATTGGAGGTTGGGTTTCTGCTCAGGACAGAGCAATCACTGCGAATCAGTTACCGAAAACAGCTAAAAACTTTCTAGCTTCCCATTTTAAAGGAATCCCTGTAAACTCAGCATTAGAAGACAGAGAAATCTATGGAGTAGACGAATACAAAGTATATCTGACCAATGGAATGAAAATAGAGTTCGACAGCAGTGGAAACTGGAAAGAAGTAGATGGTAAACACCAGAAGGTTCCGTATGGTTTCATCCCTGCATCAATCAGAAATTACAGCAGCAAAAATTTCCCTAATACTTACATCATTAAGATTGAGAAGAAAAGATGGTCTTATAAAGCAGAACTTTCCAATGGATTGGAGCTTGAATTTGACAGAAATGGGAATTTTAAAAAAATCGATGATTAACATTTAACCGAATACAAACACTAAATATTAATAGTATGGTCAACTGGAATTTAATAAACAGCAACGGAAGAAAGATTTCTTCTGCTCAGATTAGAAAAAATATAGTTTCATTTATGACAAGAAATTATCCTTGCAGCATCATTGATTCTATTGAACGAAAATATAGCGCTTATAAAATTCATCTGATGAATGGCTTGTGTCTCGTGTTTGATGCAGACGGGCGATTTGTTAAGTAAGAAAGCCGGAGGCAGGAAGAGGGAAGTGATGGCAGTGTAAAAAACTTCCCGCTTCCTGCTTTCATTCTTCCCGCTTTTAATTTCTTATATTTGATAGAAGTTAATCATACAGCAAAGCATATAGATCCGGAAATATGAAGATTTTAATTGTAGAAGATGAGCCCGCACTGAAAGATACAATACAGAAGTTTCTGGAAGCAGAACATTTCATTGTAGAATATGCGGAAAATTACAGCAGCGGACTGGAGAAAATTATTTCGTATGAATACGACTGTATTTTGCTGGATATTATGCTGCCTGACGGAAACGGTATAGATCTTCTTAAAGAGATCAAAAAAATGCACAAGAAAGATCCGGTAATCATTCTTTCAGCCAAAGATTCTGTAGATGATAAAGTGACCGGACTGGAAATAGGGGCTGATGATTATCTTGCCAAGCCTTTCCACCTTGCAGAGCTGATGGCGAGAATCAAATCTGTCATCAGAAGAAAAAATCAGGATGGTGAGAATATTATCCGCTATAAAAATATAAGTATTAATCCGGAGAACAGAACGGTGAAAGTGGGTGATGAAGAGCTTGTCCTTAACCGTAAAGAATATGATCTTTTGTATTATTTTGTCATCCATCCGGAAAAAACCTTACAGAAAACAACTTTGGCTGAAGCAATCTGGGGAGATTATATCGATCAGGCAGACAGTCTGGATTTTATTTATTCCCAGATTAAAAATCTTCGTAAAAAATTAAAAACCCTTCATGCAGAAGCCGATTTCCAGGCTGTGTATGGAATAGGATATAAATTTATCTGATGAAAACCTCATTAAAATATTACACCATAAAATACCTGATCATGATCCTGCTGTTGATTATCGCAGTATGGGCAGGGTTGTTTTATGCCTATATTCTGGATGAAGTGCATGATAATGTGGATGACGGGTTGAGGGATAGAAAGATTCAGATTATTAAAGCGGTGTATCTTAACCCTGAATTGTTGAAGAATAAGGAGTTTGGTTTTAATGAGTTTAAAATCAATCCGATTAAAGCCGAAGAGTATCAAAACAAAAGCAGGTTGTACAACAAGATGTACTACATGGAGTATGATGATAAAGACCAGCCTTACAGAGTGTTGGAAGCAGACTTTATCGATCAGTTCAAAGATCATAGACGGCTTGTCATAAGAACTTCAACCGTAGAAGAAGATGAGTTGATCTATGATCTTACAACAGCATTGATTGTGCTTTACATTCTTTTGGTTATAAGTATTGTAGCGGTTAATGGTTATCTGCTTAATAAAGCCATGAGACCTTTTTACCAGATTCTGGAGAAGCTTAAGAAATATCAGTTCGGAATTCCTTTTTCCCAGGAAAAACAGAATTACAAGATCACAGAATTTGAAGAATTAAATGTGGAAATCAATGAAATGATTGAGCGTAATGAACTTGTTTTTTATCAGCAGAAACAGTTTATTGAAAATGCTTCCCATGAACTTCAGACACCTTTGGCTATTGTGATTAATAAAATTGACCTTTTGATTCAGAATGATGATCTGGACAAAAAGAGTATGACCTTTCTTACTGAAGTTAAAAATGACCTGAGAAGAATGGTGGGGCTGAATAAATCTTTATTAATGCTTTCCAAAATTGAAAACAGCCAGTTTAATAGAACTTCAGATGTTGATTTTAACGGAATGGTTACCCAGCTCGTTCAGAATTATGAAGACTTTATTGCGTTTAAAAAAGTAGATGTCAATATTATTGAGAAAGGAAAATTTGTTGCAGACTTTAATCAGGATCTTGCGGATATTCTGTTGTCCAACCTTCTTAAGAATGCCGTTAAATATAACAATGAAGAAGGAACTTTAAATATTATTGTTGAAAATAACAGGATAACATTCCAAAACAGTGGAGTATCCATCCCTTTGGATAAATCCAGAATCTTTAACCGGTTTTATAAGCAGGGATCAGATCATACCTCTACCGGACTGGGGCTGTCTATCATCAAAACCATTATCAGACAATATCCGGGCTGGGATATTACTTATGAATTCGGGGATCAGATGCATTACTTTATCCTTACAAAGAATAATAACAACTTCAATCAATAGAAAAAGCCTTTCGTTTGAAAGGCTTTCTTATGTTGGTAACTCAGAATTAAAATCCTAAGCTTGTTCTTACTCTTTTAAGAGTTTCCAGAGCAATAGGTCTGGTTTTCTCCGCACCTTGCTGCAGTTTTGCTTCCAATTCATCAAGATTGCTCATATAATAAGCAAACGTTTCTCTTTCTTTGGCAAAACGTACCAGGATAAGATCCAGCAACTCTTTTTTAGCATGTCCGTATCCGAAGTTTCCGGCAAGATATTTTGCTCTTAATTCCTCAGTTTGTTCAGGCGTTGCAATCAATTCATAGATCTGGAAGGTTTTATCCGTTGCAGGATCTTTAGGCTCCTCCAGTGATTTAGAATCCGACTCAATGCTCATCACTTGTTTTTTCAGCTCTTTTTCAGGTAAGAAAATATTGATAATATTTCCCATTGATTTAGACATTTTACGTCCATCAGTTCCCGGAACATATTTCGTGTCCTGCTGAAGTTCGGCCTGTGGTAAAACAAGAACTTCACCCATTTGGTTGTTAAATCGGGAAGCTACATCTCTCGCAATTTCCAAATGCTGAAGCTGATCTTTTCCTACAGGAACAATCTCTGCATCATATAGCAAAATATCTGCAGCCATCAAAATTGGGTAAGTAAACAGACCTGCATTTACATCCTGCAGCCTGTCAGCCTTATCCTTAAATGAATGCGCCAATGTTAATCTTTGATAAGGAAAAAAACATGATAAATGCCAAGAAAGTTCACAGGTTTCAGCGATATCACTTTGTCTGTAGAAATATGTTTTTTCAGTATCTAATCCACAAGCAAGCCAAGCCGCAGCAATCTCGTAGGTATTTTGTCTTAAAGTCTGCGCATCTTTAATCTGTGTAAGCGTATGAAGATTCGCAATAAATAAAAATGATTCATTTCCTTCCTGCTTGGATAGTTCAATCGCAGGAATAATTGCCCCTAATAAATTTCCAAGATGGGGTGTTCCGGTGGCTTGAATGCCGGTAAGAATTCTTGACATTTGTTTAAAATTTATATTTAAAAATTAATGAATAGCAAATTTACGAGGTTTGACGGAATAAAGAAAGATAAAAGATAAAAGATAAAAGATCTTGTTATTAAAATTCAATAGGGGTGGGCTTTAGCCTAGCCAGCTTAAAATTCAAAATCCATCCATTGGCTTTAGCCAAAACCTATCAACCTTCAATAATCTATATGTCTTTACGCATCACCCGCGAAAATCTGTGCAATCTGTGGGAAATATTAAGGAATTACAATTTTTTCCCCGCCAAACTTCGGTTCCACTCCAAAAAGAAGATCCCAATATGCCTTGGCTTTCGCAAAATACTCTCTCAAATTGGTTTTTAAACCTGCATATTTATTTACATCAGCAGCATTATACCCAAAGGCTTCCATCCCATTTTTTCTGGCCAGAAAAACGGCTCTTTCATTGTGGAATTTCTGAGAAATAATAACCAGTTTCGTCTGGCTGAAAATATCTTTTGCTCTTACCACAGAATCCAGTGTTCTGAATCCGGCGTGGTCAAGAATGATTTTATCCTGTGGAACTCCGCTCTGCATTAATGCCAGCTGCATATCTTCAGGTTCATTATAATCTTTGGTGCTGTTGTCTCCACTGACGATAATGTACTGTATTTTTCCGCTTTTATATAAATCGCTTGCCGCCTTAATTCTGTTGTAGAAATAAGCATTTGGGGTTCCGTTGCTCAACAGCTTTCCGGTTCCCAATAAGAGTGCAGCTTTTGCTTCTGGTACATCAGCAATATTGTAGGAAACGAATGGTTCGCTGTCTTTTTTGATGCTGTAATTCGCCCAGGCAATAAAAATAATTCCTGCCACGAAAAGAAGCAGGAAAATTTTAAAAATATTTTTGATTATTTTTTTCATCCGAAATATATCGTTTAAAACTCCAGACCGTTCGGGAAAGCTTTCTTTCTGAATATGAGTAAGAATGCTGCCCCTACTGTAATGGCAGAATCTGCCACATTGAAAATATATTTGAAGAACTCAATATGTTTTCCACCAATTAAAGGCCAGCTTTCAGGAACATACCAGTCTACCAGTGGGAAGTGGAGCATATCAACCACACATCCTTTCATAAAAGTAGAGTATCCGTGTCCGAAAGGAGCAAGCTTAGAAATTCCTCCATATCCAATCCATCGGTCAATACTTTGGTCATATACTGTTCCGCTGTCGAAGATCATCCCATAGAACATTCCGTCAATAAGATTTCCGATGGCTCCAGCAAAGATAACAGCCATGGGAATCAAAAGATAGTTGGATGCTCCTTCTTTCAGCCATTTTTTAAACATATACACCATTCCCCCAATCAGGAAGATTCTTAGGATCACCAGAAAATACTTCCCAATGATGCCTCCGAAGTGAAATCCATAAGCCATTCCCGGGTTTTCCACAAAGGTTAGCTTAAAACCTGGCAGGACAGTAATGCTGTCATCCAGATTAAAATGGGTTTTGATATAAATTTTCGAAGCCTGGTCAATTAATAACACCAAAAATGTTATCGCTAAAATCTTTTTCATTACTGTCCTTTAGGTTTTGAAGGCTTTGCTGAAGCAGGCTTTACATTTTTGTTGTCGCTTGCTTTCTTTACCACTTTCTGTCCGTTATATGAACTTTTAACATGAGCTTTTTCAAATTTAATGTTCATTTCTTTAAGGACACCTTTCAGTGCACTAAGCTCCATTGCATTTTTTGGATGTACTATAATAGATTCCATTTCTTATTATTTAATTTTTACATTTTGGACAATTCATCAAGTCTTTTTCTATCTTTTTCAGACAGATCATTGACTCCGTTTTTGCCCATCTTACTCAAAAGTCTGTCGATCTCTTTCTCCCTTTCACGTTTATCAGAATTGAATTGATCATCAATCGTATAGTTTTTCTGCGGTTCAGGAAAGAATCTGTTTTTGATCCATTCTCTATTGAAAAATAGTACTGCTATAACGATAACAAATCCCAAAATTAATAATTCGCTCATGGGTATACATTAAAAATTAGGTTTATAAAGTATCCGTGAATACGATATAAACCCAATATTATTTTTTACAAACCTTACGGTTATTTTTGCATGTTTTTCGCTTCGATGCTCAGTGTAGCATGAGGAACGGCTAAAAGTCTTTCCTTAGGAATCAGTTTTCCTGTTACTCTACACACACCATACGTTTTATTTTCGATTCTGATCAAAGCATTTTTAAGGTCACGCACGAATTTTTCCTGTCTTCCTGCTAAAATAGAGTTTTGCTCTTTGCTCAGCGTTTCTGCTCCTTCTTCAAAAGCTTTGAAGGTAGGAGAGGTATCATCAGTTCCGTTATTCTGGTCATTGATGAAACTTTCTCTGATAAGCTGAAGATCTTTTTCTGCTTTTTCTATTTTTTCTTTAATGATCGCTTTAAATTCCTGTAAATCAGCATCGCTGTATCTAACTCTTTCGTCTGACATATTCTTTCTCTTTTTTAATAAAATTATGAAATGGAATTTGAAATATAATAACTACATGTTAATTTTTTTCAACATTTATCTTAAAATTAACCTCATCTATTTCGATTTCGTTAAAATTTGAAAGTGAAGATACAATTTCTATTTTATTTGACAAGACTTCAGAAGAAATATATTCTTCATTTTTCTTAATATCATCAAGGAAAGGTGAGTTTTCTTCAATGGAGATACTAATCTTGTCTGTCAGTTCAAAGTCTTTATCTTTTCGCAGGTTTTGAATTCTGTTGATAAACTCTCTTGCGATCCCTTCAGATTTTAATTCATCGGTTAACGTCAAATCTAATGCCACAGTTGTTTTACCATCGGAAGTAACAGTCCATCCCGGGATATCTTTTGTAGAAATTTCCACATCGTTAAGAGTGATTTCATATCCCTGAACATCTATTTTTCCTTCTTTTTCAAGATCGGCAATCTGTTCTGTAGTAAGATTGGCAATTTCGGCACCTACCACCTTCATATCTTTTCCTAATTTAGGACCAAGTGCTTTGAAGTTGGGCTTTATCTGTTTTACAATTAAGTGAGAAGCTTCTTCAGCATTGATTAACTGTAATTCTTTCACGTTTACTTCCTGTTTGATAAGATCTGCCACAGCAAGAATCTGTTCTTCTGTTTTAGAATCCAGTACAGGAACCAATACTTTTTGTAACGGCTGACGAACTTTTACATTTTCTTTCTTTCTCAGAGAGAATACCATACTTGTAATGTTCTGAGCCAAATGTGTTTTCTCCACCAGATCCTGATCGATTAAGCTTTCATCAGCTACCGGGAAGTCTGTAAGGTGTACAGATTCACAGTTTTCTTTTCCGGTTACTTTATTTAAATCCTGATATAGCTGATCCATAAAGAACGGAGCAATAGGAGCAGATAGTTTAGCAACTACTTCAAGACAGGTATATAAAGTCTGGTAAGCAGAGATCTTGTCATCAGAATATTCTCCTTTCCAGAAACGTCTTCTGCATAATCTTACATACCAGTTACTCAGGTTGTCATTCACAAAGTTACTGATTGCTCTTGCCACTCTTGTTGGCTCATAGTCTTCATAGAATGCTTTTACATCCTTGATCAGAAGGTTGAGTTCGGAAAGAATCCATCTGTCAATTTCAGGACGGTTTTCCACTTCTTTTTCTGAATAGTTGAAGCCATCCACATTCGCATATAAAGCAAAGAATGAATAGGTATTGTAAAGTGTTCCGAAGAACTTTCTTCTTACTTCGTCAATTCCTTCAATATCAAACTTCAGGTTTTCCCATGGGTTTGCATTGGAGATCATATACCAACGGGTAGCATCCGGTCCGTATACAGAAAGTGTTTCGAACGGATCTACAGCATTTCCTAAACGTTTTGACATCTTCTGCCCGTTCTTATCCAGAACAAGACCGTTACTCATTACGTTTTTATAAGCAACCGAATCAAACACAGCAGTTCCGATGGCGTGAAGCGTGTAGAACCATCCACGGGTCTGGTCAACCCCTTCTGCAATGAAATCAGCTGGGAATGCTTTATTGTTATCTATTAATTCTTTGTTTTCAAAAGGATAATGCAACTGCGCATAAGGCATGGAGCCTGAATCGAACCAAACATCAATCAGGTCACTTTCACGTCTCATTGCTTTTCCTGAATCAGAAACCAATACTACTTTGTCTACTACGTTTTTGTGAAGATCCACAAGCTCATAGTTAGATTCAGCCATATTTCCGATGATGAAACCTTTGAATGGGTTTTCAGTCATCAGTCCTGCAGCAATGGATTTCTCGATTTCATTGTATAGCTCTTCTACAGAACCGATGATCTTTTCTTCTTTCAAGTCATCTGTTCTCCAGATTGGCAACGGAATTCCCCAATATCTAGAACGGGAAAGGTTCCAGTCGTTTACATTTTCCAGCCAGTTGGCAAAACGTCCTTCTCCGGTAGCTTTCGGCTTCCAGTTGATTTCTTTGTTTAAATTAACCAGTCTGTCTTTTACAGCTGTCATTTTCACAAACCAGGAATCCAAAGGATAATACAATACCGGTTTATCTGTTCTCCAGCAGTGTGGATACGAGTGGACATATTTTTCTACTTTGAAGGCCTTGTTCTCTGTTTTCAACAGGATTGCAAGTTCTACATCCCATGATTTCTCAGGAGCAGTTCCTTCATCGTAATATTCGTTTTTGATATAAGTTCCGGAGAATATCTCTGGAACATTTTCTCCTTTGATGAATCTACCCTGTAAATCTACCAATGGAACAAGGTTGTCATTTTCATCTTTTACCAACATTGGCGGAATCTCAGGCTGAGCCATTTTAGCAACTCTCGCATCATCCGCACCGAAAGTAGGTGCCGTGTGAACGATACCTGTACCATCCTCCGTAGTTACGAAATCCCCTAAGATTACTCTGAATGCATTTTCAGCATTATCGTTGGGCGTAAACCAAGGAACTAATTGTTCATATCTCGTGTCAACAAGTTTATCTCCTGTAAACTCTTTTAAAACCTTAAAAGGAATTACTTTGGTTTCCGGAGTATAGCTGGCAAAATCTTCATCTGTACCTTCTGCATATTTTTTACCGAAAACCTTAGGTAAAAGAACACTTGATAAAACAACTGTTACGGGTTCAAATGTATATTGATTGAAGGTTTTAACTACAACATATTCTATATCTCTTCCTACAGTAAGAGCGGTATTGGATGGCAACGTCCATGGAGTCGTCGTCCATGCAAGGATATGTACATCTCCGTCAACATCATTGAACAATGCTGAAGAGTCTTTCTTTACTTTAAACTGAGCCACAACCGTTGTATCTGAAACATCACGATAGGTTCCGGGCTGATTCAGCTCATGAGAAGAAAGTCCTGTTCCTGCTTTTGGAGAGTAAGGCTGGATGGTGTAACCTTTGTACAACAAGTCTTTATTATACAATTGTTTCAATAACCACCAAACGGTTTCCATATATTTTGACTTGTACGTGATGTACGGATCATCAAGATCTACCCAATATCCGATTTTTTCGGTAAGGTTGTTCCAAACGTCTGTATAACGCATTACTGCTTCACGGCAAGCTTTGTTATAGTCTTCAATAGAGATTTTTTTGCCAATATCTTCTTTAGTGATTCCTAACTCTTTTTCTACACCCAGTTCCACAGGAAGACCATGCGTATCCCAGCCTGCTTTACGGAAAACCTGCTTTCCGTTTTGAGTCTGGTAACGGCAGAAAATATCTTTCAATGCTCTTGCCATTACGTGGTGAATTCCAGGCATACCGTTTGCTGAAGGCGGACCTTCATAAAAAACAAACTCAGGATTTCCCTGACGAATCTCAACACTCTTATTGAAAGTTTTATTTTGTTTCCAAAATTCCGCTACATTCTCTGCTACGTCAATAAGGTTGAGGTTTTTGTATTCTTTAAATTGGCTCATTGTAAATATCTCAATATCGTTGATTAATTAAGTCTGCAAATTTACTAAAATTTGTCGGTTTATAATATATGTTTTATTTTGATATCTTCTATTAAAAAGTTCAATCTCAGAAATATAAATGAAGAAAGTGAGAAAACGTGAATGGTGAATGGTCAATAAGTGAATTTTTCTGGGTGTTTTTTATATAAAATTTAATGCAATTTATTCAATAGGATTGGGCTTTAGCCCGCTTAAATAATAAAAACAAATCCAATGGCTTTAGCCAAAACTTAATGGTCACGCAAAGTTCACAGAGATCTATGGATAATATAAGATCGGTCGCAAAGGCGTTTCATTCAGCAGAGGAAATAGGGGTAAGAAAATACAATTGATTAGAAAAATAGGGTGGAGCAGCAACCGTTTATTGGCTGGAATTTTGTACATTTAAATAGACGTATAAAACCAAATGCTGTATGAAAATCTTTTATCACTTGATGCTTTTTGTTTGTTTTATCAACACAAGCATTGTACAGGCTCAAAATAATTATCTACAGAATTATTTCCGGAATCCACTCAATATTCCCATGCAGCTGGCGGCTAACTTCGGAGCAATCCGTACGAATCATTTTCATATGGGACTGGATCTGAGAACAAACAGCCTGGAAAATTTACCGGTTCTTGCAGCAGCAGAAGGTTATGTGAGTAGAATCAAAGTGGAGCGGTATGGATTTGGAAACGCCATATACATTACCCATCCCAATGGATATACTACGGTGTATGCTCACTTGAACAAATACTTCAATACGCTCGATGAATATGTAAAAGAAAAACAATATAAAGATGAAAAGTGGGAGCAGGACATAACGTTTCAACCTGGGCAGTTTCCTGTGGAGAAAGGACAGCAGATTGCCTTGAGTGGAAATACCGGAGGATCCGCAGGTCCGCATCTGCACTTTGAAATAAGAGATACCAAAACAGAAGAGTGTCTTAATCCGTTACTTTTTGGATTTGCTATCCCTGATAATATAGCCCCAATTATCAGTGGAGTGTATTGGTATGACCGACGTTTCAGTACCTATGAACCCGGAGCTAACGCAATTGCAGTGAAAAAAACTGGAAGTGGCTATAGTGCGGATGTAATCCGTGTAAACTCCCCCTTAATAAGTTTTGGAGTGAAAGCCGTAGACAAAGCCAACAAAGGATTTAATCTTGGAATTTATCAGGCTGAATTGCTAATGGATGGCAAGCTGATTTACAGTTTTAAAATTGATAAAATCCACTATGATGATACCCGTTATATCAACGGCTGTATAGATTATACTAAATTCATCAGAGATAAAATGGGAATTCAGCACCTGGCTGATTTACCCGGAATGAAACTTCAGAATTACAGCACTCCGAATTTGACAGGAGTTATCAATCTTCAGGATGAGGAAGTTCACAATATTGAAATGGTACTGAAAGATACAAAAGGAAATACAAGCCGGTTAACAACAAAAGTTCAGTTAAACAAAACCTTAGAAAAAGTGTCTTCCACAGGGAAAACGGTAACACCTAACGAAGGAAAAACTATTACCACTGAAAATACAGAGATTAGTTTCAGCAAAAATGCGGTCTATGATGCGGTCAATTTCAATGCCTATGAAAAGGCTGAGGCAGATCCTAATGCAGCTTCAAACAATATTGTTTTATACAATTCCTATATTCCGGTTCAGGATGAATATACTTTAAAAATAAAGCCAAATAGGAAATTAACCAATGCAGAAAAAGATAAAGCCGTTATGGTCCTTGATTATGGCAGTGATAAAAATGTTGTAAAGGTAAAATGGAATAATGATTGGGCAGAAGGGAAATTCAATAGATTAGGAGTTGTAAAATTACTGATAGATAATGCTTTGCCGTCTGTTTCATCCGGCTGGGCAGAAGGAGCATTGGTGAATATCGGCTCTTTATTGCTCAAAGGAACAACGAAAACAGGAGATATTGTTTCATTCCGTGCAGAACTGGATGGTAAATGGCTTCGTTTTGCCCGTATAAAAGATAATTTTGTTTACACATTTGACGAAAAGTGCCCCAAAGGATCAGGTTCCCATACTTTAAAAGTAACCACATCGAATACCGCCGGAAATACAAACATACAAACCTTTACCTTTCAGAGATAAATAATCTTTTAATACTTAAATCTTTTAATTTTAATTAAATAAATTTGCCTTTTAAAAATTAAAATCATTGGAATTTCATCCGTCAATTGAGAAAGCAGATATTCAGGAAATCAAACTATTTCAGGAAGAAAAACTTCATGAGCTTTTGGCTTATCTTGAAACGAATTCTCCTTTTTATCAGAAACTGTTCAAAGAAAATAATATCCATATTGCAGACATTCGTACGTTGGAAGATCTTCAGAAGATTCCTACCACTACAAAGAATGATCTTCAGCAGTATAACCATGATTTTTTCTGTATAACACCAGATAAAATTGTGGATTACAGTACTACTTCCGGAACATTGGGAGATCCGGTTACTTTCGGATTGTCAGATAGCGATCTTGAAAGACTTGCTTATAATGAGGCAATATCGTTTGCCTGTGCAGGGATTCAGAAAGGAGATGTTGTTCAGATGATTACCACTATAGACAAGCGGTTTATGGCGGGGCTTGCCTATTTTCTGGGCTTAAGAAAAATGGGTGCGAGTGTAGTAAGAATGGGACCCGGAATTCCTGAACTACAATGGGATTCTATTTTCAGATACAAACCTAAATATTTGATTACCGTTCCTTCTTTTCTGTTGAAAATGATTGACTATGCGGAAAAACACGGATTGGATTATAAAAATTCCAGTGTTTATGGTGCAGTATGTATCGGAGAAAGTATCAAAAATCAGGATTTTACAGATAATATTCTTTCACAGAAGATCAAAGAAAAGTGGGATATCAAACTCTTTTCCACCTATGCCTCTACTGAAATGAGTACTGCTTTTACGGAATGTGAACTCCAGATCGGAGGGCATCATCATCCGGAACTGATCATTACAGAAATTCTTGATGATAATGGTAATCCTGTGAAAGAAGGAGAAAGTGGTGAACTGACGATTACAACTTTAGGGGTAGAAGCTATTCCTCTGCTAAGATTTAAAACGGGAGATATTGTAACAGCTCACTACGAACCCTGTCAGTGTGGAAGAAATACGATGAGGCTAGGGCCAGTGATAGGCAGAAAACAGCAGATGATCAAGTATAAAGGAACCACACTGTATCCGCCTGCAATGAACGATATTTTGAATGATTTCAATACTATCCTGTGCTATCAGATTGTCATTCAGGCCAACGAAATCGGACTTGACGAAATTATCATCAAATTAAGTACTGAAGCGGAACACGAAGGCTTTGTGAATGAAGTAAGAGACCATTTCCGTGCAAAGCTGAGAGTAAGTCCGAAAATTGAAATTATAGATTTTGATATCCTCTCTAAAACAGTTTTTAATCCAAACAGCAGAAAACCCATTACTTTTATTGATTTAAGGTAAAAATTAAAAATAAAGAGTCGATAGAGATTTTCTTTTATAATATCTTTGGGCTCTTAAAATAAAAAGCTAATACACTATGAAAAAACTATTATTGCTGGTCTTTGTAGCTATAATGACCACCGCTTTCGGACAGGAAAAAATGAAATTAGTTGCCGGAAGTTTGGGTGTTTTGAAAGATCAGACTGAAGTAAACGTTGAGGTTAAGTTTGAGAATGTACTATTTATGAAAGAAAATATTACAGAAACTCAATATCTTGAAAACAGGAAAAAACAAGTTCTTGACAATCCTAAAAGAGGAGAAGAAGCATGGAAACAATGGATTGGAGAATGGGAAAAATACAAAAAGGAATATTATGTGGACTATTTTGCAAAGGGTTTGAATAAGACCTATAAAAATATTTCATTTAAAAAAGATGCTGCTGCAAAATATACCCTGCGCTTGGAAACAAATTGGATATTTCCGGGCTGGCATGCCGGAATTACTGCAATGACTGCTGAAATATCAGGTAAAATAAAACTGGTGGAAACAGATAATCCTTCTGTTGTTTTAGCTGAAGTAGAACTTAATAAGTTTGATAAATTTGTGCAAAATAAAGAATTTGTAATGGAGTACGGGAGAATAGCCTCAGCCTATGATTCTGCCGGAAGGTATTTAGGAAGAGAAATTAAAAAGTCTTTAAAATAAAACAAAAAACGGTCTGAAATTTCAGACCGTTTTTTTATTGTTGACTTTGCTGCTCCTGTTTTTCTAATTTAATCAGGTTCGCAAGATTTTTAATAACTGTATCGTGCTTTTTCACAAAAGGATTGTCTTTATTCCACACATAACCTGCTAAAACAGCACAGATCTTTTTCTTGACATCCGGATTTTCCGGCTGGTGGAAGAAGAGCTCCTGAAGATTTCCGGTATACCATTCTTTTACATAGGTGGTGAAAACATCCACTCCGTATAAAATATAATCTGAATATTCCGTCTGCCAGTCAATTTTTTCTCCGTTTAATTGTCTTAGAGCCAGTTTTGCTGCCAGCATTCCGGATTCTGTGGCAAAAGCCATTCCTGAAGAGAAAACGGGGTCAAGAAATTCTGAAGCATTCCCCGTTAAAGCAAATCCGTCTCCGAATATACTTTTAACCGAACAGGAATAATCTTTAAGATGCTTGGGTTCAAAAAGGAAATCTACCTCTCCAAAACGTTTTACATAATAATCAGAAAGAGAAATTGCCATTTTCAAAGCTTCAGCAGGATCTCCGTTTTCAGATAATTGATCAATATATTCGGTAGGTCCTACAATTCCCACACTGGTGTTTCCGTTAGAAAAAGGAATGACCCAAAGCCATACTTCGGTTTCAATAATGTCAAAAGAAATTAAAGTACCTTCCTCTCCCGGTTCTCTGTTAATATCATCTACATGAGAGAAAATGGCAGAGTGAGGAGATAGTTTTGAAGGTTTTTCAAGGTCTAGCAGACGAGGGAGTACTCTTCCGTAGCCGCTGGAATCAATAACAAACTTAGCATGGATTTCTTTCGTTTCTCCATCCTTATTTTTTACCGTAGTCACAGAATCCGTTCCGTCAAATTTTATGTCAATAACTTCGGTTTCAAATTCAAGATCAATTCCTTTATTAATAACTTCCTGAGCAAGAGTATTATCAAAATCAGCTCTCGGAACCTGCCAGGTCCAGTCCCAGCCTTCCCCGAATTTGTTGCTGAAATCAAAAATGCAGACTTCTTCACCACGAAGAAAACGGGCTCCCAACTTTTTTTCAAAGCCCATTTTGTCTAATGCAGGGAAAAGTCCGGCCTCATCAAAGTGGTCCATTACCCTTGGAATTAAGCTTTCACCCACTACCAGTCTGGGGAATTTTGTCTTTTCGACTACTTTTACGTTGACGTTATTCTTCTTTAAGTACGAAGAAGACACGCATCCGGAAGGTCCAGCTCCGATTACAAGAACGTCAACAAATTCTTTGCTCATCTTTGATTTTTTATTTTAATAATAACTTTTATCTTTGCCGCAAAATTAGTGACAAATAATTAATATTTTACAAAATTATCAACTATTACTTTTAATTGATGAAAATAAATAACTTTTTAGAACTGAAAGACTTTCAAAAAATTATCATTGAGAATGAAAAAATAGAACTGGATGAATCACTTTTATCGAGAGTGGATAAAAGTTTTCAGTTTTTAAAAGAATTTTCAAAAAATAAAGTAATATATGGTGTCAACACTGGTTTTGGGCCTATGGCTCAGTTTAAAATCAGCGATGAAGATACACACCAGCTTCAATATAACCTTATCAGAAGCCATTCTTCAGGAATTGGAAATCCTTTACCTGCCGAAGAAGTAAAAGCTTGTATGCTGGCAAGGTTGAATACCTTATCATTAGGAAATTCAGGAGTACACCAATCTGTTATTTATCTTCTTCAGGAGCTGATCAACAGAGATATTACCCCATTGATATTTGAACATGGAGGAGTAGGAGCAAGCGGAGACCTTGTTCAGCTGGCACACCTGGCGTTAGTATTAATTGGAGAAGGCGAAGTATTTTATAAAGGGGAAAGAAAATCCACAAAAGAGATTTTCGAAATTGAAGGATTACAACCCATTCAGGTAGAAATTCGTGAAGGCCTTGCTTTGATGAACGGAACTTCCGTGATGTCAGGAATTGGGATTGTAAATGCTTATAAAGCGAATCAGCTTACAGATATTTCCCTTCGACTTTCTTGTGCGATTAACGAAATTGTACAGGCTTATGACGATCATTTATCCGAAGCGCTGAACGGGACGAAAAAACACTACGGTCAGCAGAAAGTGGCAGAAAGAATGCGTGCTCATCTTGCGGATAGTAAGCTGATCAGAAAAAGAGAAGATCATCTTTACACTCATTTCGAAGAACAGGAAAAAGTATTCAAGGAAAAAGTTCAGGAATATTATTCTTTAAGATGTGTGCCTCAGATTTTAGGTCCGGTATTGGATACGTTGGAATATACAGAGAAAGTTCTTGAAAATGAGATCAATTCAGCCAATGATAATCCCATTATCAATGTTGAAGACCAGCATGTTTATCATGGAGGAAACTTCCACGGAGATTATATCTCTCTGGAAATGGACAAACTTAAAATTGTAGTTACCAAACTGACCATGCTTGCCGAAAGACAGTTAAATTACCTTCTGAATGCCAAAATCAATGAAATTTTGCCTCCTTTTGTAAATTTAGGTAAATTAGGTTTCAATTTCGGGATGCAGGGCGTACAGTTTACGGCAACTTCTACTACCGCAGAAAGTCAAATGTTGTCGAATTCAATGTATGTTCACAGTATTCCAAATAATAATGATAATCAGGATATCGTTAGTATGGGAACTAATGCTGCGGTGATCTGCAGAAAAGTAATTGAAAATTCTTTCGAGGTATTGGCCATTGAAGCCATTACGATTATTCAGGCTGTTGAATATCTTGGATTCCAGGATAAAGTTTCATCATCTACAAAAGAACTGTATGATGAAATCAGAAAAATAATTCCTGCTTTCTCAGATGATATGGTTATGTATCCGTATCTGGAGGAAGTAAAGAAGTATCTGAAAGGAATGTAACTATTAACGGCGGTGAATTGTCTTTTAAAGAAAGATGCATCATTCAACTTAAAAAAACTAAAAACGATATAAACACTAACGCATGAAATGTGCAATTGTAACAGGAGGCTCCAGAGGAATCGGGAGAGCAATCTGTATAAAACTGGCTGAAGAGAAAAACTATCACATCTTAATCAACTACGCTTCAAACGAAACGGCAGCAAAAGAAACTCTGGCTAAAGTACAAGAACTTGGATCTACAGGAGAAATTCTTAAATTTGATGTAGGGAATACCGAAGAAACACAGGCTGTTTTAACGGAATGGCAGGAGAAAAATCCTGACGCAGTGGTAGAAGTGATTGTCAATAATGCCGGAATCACAAGAGATGGTCTTTTTATGTGGATGCAGAAAGAAGACTGGAACAATGTGATCAATACAAGCCTTGACGGATTTTTCAATGTGACCAATTTCTTTATCCAAAAACTGCTTCGTAACAAATACGGAAGAATCATCAATATGGTTTCTGTATCCGGAGTAAAAGGAACCGCTGGTCAAACGAATTATTCTGCAGCAAAAGGGGCATTGGTAGGCGCTACAAAAGCTCTTGCTCAGGAAGTTGCCAAAAGAAATGTTACCGTAAATGCAGTAGCTCCTGGTTTTATCAGAACAGATATGACTCAGGAATTTAATGAGGATGAACTGAAAGCAATGATTCCTGCCAACAGATTCGGTGAAGCAGAAGAAGTGGCAGATCTTGTCGCATTCTTAGCATCTAAAAAATCTTCTTACATTACAGGAGAAGTGATTAATATTAACGGAGGAATTTATTCATAACATGGAAAATAGGGTTGTAATTACCGGAATGGGAATTTATTCCTGCATCGGGACATCTTTAGAAGAGGTCAGGGAATCCCTATATCAAGGAAAATCCGGTATTGTTTTAGATCCGGACAGAAAAGAATTTGGTTTCAGGTCTGGCCTTACAGGAGTTGTCCCAAAACCTGATCTGAAAAACCTTTTAAACAGACGCCAGCGTGTCAGTATGGGTGAAGAAAGCGAATATGCTTATCTGGCAACCATGGATGCATTGAAACAGGCAAATCTGGATGAAGAATTTCTGGATTCTCATGAAGTAGGAATCTTATACGGAAATGACAGCGTTTCTCAGGCTGTTGTAGAATCTATTGATATTGCCAGAGAAAAAAAAGATACTACATTGATGGGGTCAGGAGCGATCTTCAAATCAATGAACTCTACAGTAACAATGAACCTTTCCACGATTTTTAAGCTGAAAGGAATCAACCTTACCATCAGTGCAGCATGTGCAAGCGGTTCCCATTCTTTGGGACTGGCTTATATGATGATCAAGAATGGTTTTCAGGATATGATTATCTGTGGAGGAGCTCAGGAAACCAATAAATATTCTATGGCTAGCTTTGACGGATTGGGAGTATTCTCCGCCAGAGAAGATGAACCCACAAAAGCTTCCAGACCTTTCGATGCAGAAAGAGACGGATTAATTCCTAGTGGCGGTGCTGCCAGCCTTATTGTGGAAAGCCTTGAATCTGCTCAAAGAAGAGGCGCTCCGATCATTGCAGAAATTATCGGCTATGGTTTCTCTTCGAACGGAGGTCATATTTCAACACCCAATGTGGATGGACCAGCTTTGGCAATGGACAGAGCATTAAAACAATCAGGATTAAAAGCTTCAGATATCGATTATATCAATGCTCATGCAACTTCTACCCCCATTGGTGATGCCAATGAGGCAAAAGCCATCTATGAGATCTTCGGGAGTGAAGTTCCGGTAAGTTCTACCAAATCTATGACCGGACATGAATGCTGGATGGCAGGTGCAAGTGAAGTTATCTACTCAATTCTGATGATGCAGAACGATTTTGTTGCTCCCAATATCAATCTGGAAAACCCTGATAATGAAGCACAAAAGATAAATTTAGTGGCAAAAACAAAAAATCAAAAAATTGATGTATTTTTGTCGAATTCTTTTGGGTTTGGGGGAACCAATTCTGCACTAATAGTTAAAAAATTTGATTAAAAACATGGAAAGGGAAAAAATTGTTGCTATCGTTAATGATTTTCTGGTAAACGAATTCGAGGTAGACGGAGACGAAATCAGTAATGATGCCAACCTTAAAAATACACTGGGCTTAGACAGCCTGGATTATATCGACATGGTAGTCGTGATCGAATCCAATTTCGGCGTGAAATTAGGAGAAGCAGATTTCAAGAAAATGGTAACATTTGATGATTTCTATACAACGATTGAACATAAGATTGCTGAAAAAAACGCTTAGTTATTGGGTAAATCTTTATTCTATAAAATGAGCCAATGTAATACTACCACAGTGATTCGCTAACGGACACTTCTAAAATGGTAATATTACATTGGTTCTCTGTTATATTAAACTGTAGATATGAACAAGTGGAAAGGTAAATCTAAAGGAACAGTACTCGGATACAGAATATTCGTCTGGTGTATTAGAAATATCGGAATCAAAAGTTCATATGGGGTATTGTATTTTGTAGCAGCTTATTACTCGCTCTTTCAAAAGAAAAGCAACCAATATATTCTTTATTATTTTCAGAAAAGACTGAACTATGGATCCTGGAAATCCAAAGCCTCCATATTTAAAAGTTACTTTACCTTCGGAAAAGTTCTGATCGATAAAACCGCTATTTCTGCCGGACTTAGAGAAAAATACACCTATGAATTTGACGGTATTGAAAACCTCAGAAATCTTTTAGCCGCTAAAAAAGGAGGCGTACTGATCAGCGCTCATATCGGTAATTTTGAAATTGCAGAGCACTTTTTTGCAGATATAGACTTCGATTGCCAGATCAATCTGGTGACTACAGATCAGGAAGTTACCGTAATCAAGGAATATCTGGAAAGCGTTGCTGTAAAAGAGAGTAATATCAAGTTTATCTACGTAAAAGAAGATATGTCGCATATCTTTGAGATCAATCAGGCTTTGTCCAATAATGAGCTTATCTGCTTTACCGGAGACCGCTATTTTGAAGGCTCCAAATATCTGGAAACAGAACTGCTCGGGAAAAGTGCAAAATTTCCGGCAGGCCCTTTTTTGATTGCCTCAAGGTTAGGGGTTCCCGTAGTATATGTTTATGTAATGAAAGAAAAGAATCTTCATTACCATTTGTATGCAAGAGTAGCACAGAATATCAAAAACCGTGATTCACAAGGCCTTTTAAATTCTTATGTTCAAAATCTTGAAACCATGGTGAAAAAATATCCGCTTCAATGGTTTAATTATTTTGATTTTTGGGATGATATTGATTAATTTTTCTATTTTTATCAAATAAAAACGAATAAAAAACTAAAAACCATTAAGATTTACCGAGGTTTAAGATGATCAGATCATATTACCTGATACAAATTTCTTTGTTTACTTTACCAAAGTAATCTTTAAATATCTTAAATTCCCTGTTTCTTAATTATTAAAAGCACATTCTCTTTTGAAGAAAGCATACGACATACTTGTAATCGGAAGCGGATTGGGAGGTCTTGTTTCAGCTCTTATTTTGGCGAAAGAAGGCCTGAAAGTATGTGTTCTGGAAAAGAATAACCAATATGGAGGAAATCTGCAGACCTTTGCAAGGGACAAACTTATTTTTGATACGGGAGTTCATTATCTTGGAGGATTGGCAAAAGGACAGAATCTGAACCAGTTCTTTTCCTATCTTGAAATCATGGATGATCTTGAGCTTCAGCTGATGGATGAAGATGGCTACGACAGGATCAGCTTTGGAGAAGATGAAATAGAATATCCCCACGCTCAAGGATATCAGAATTTCGTAGAACAGCTTTCAAAATACTTTCCCGAAGAAAAAGAAAACCTTGAAACCTACTGTGAAGAAATCCAGTATGTATGCAGCCAGTTTCCCAGATATCATGTGGTAGGAAAAGATAGCTATAATGAGGAAATCCTGCATCTCAATACCAAAAGATTTATTGAATCCGTTACCCAGAACAAAAAACTTCAGTCGGTTTTGCTGGGTTCCAACTTTTTATATGCCGGAGATTCCGAAACCGTACCTTTTTATGTACATGCTTTAACGGTAAATTCTTATATTCAAAGTGCTTACAAATGTGTAAAAGGAGGAAGCCAGATCTCTAAACTTTTGATCAGAAAGCTTAGGGAATATGGAGCAGAAGTACATAAGCATTCAGAAGTTTCTGAATTTGTTTTCAATGAGAATAATAAACTGACCTCTGTAAAAACAAAAACAGGAAAAGAATACACGGCAAAACAATTTATTTCAAATATAGAAATCCGTTCCACCATTAAGCTGATTGGAGAAGAAAGGTTGAAGAAGTCTTTTCTGAACAGAGTTTTAAGCTGGAAACCGGTTTCATCATGTTTTAGTATTTATCTGGTTTTAAAACCTCACAGCCTTCCCAACTTTAATTACAACAGATATCACTATTCATCCGAAGAGCAGGTATGGAATGCATTCCGCTACAGGAAAGAAGCATGGCCGGAAACGTATATGCTTTCATCCACCCCTTCAAAACATCATCCTGAATTTGCAGAAAGCCTTACCGCTATTTCTTATATGGATTTTGATGAGGTTAAAGAATGGGAAAATACCTTCAACACGGTAGCAGATGAGCATGAAAGAGGAGCAGCCTATGAAAGGTTTAAACTCGAAAAGACAGAGAAAATGCTTGATGCTCTGGAAAAGAAAATTCCCGGCCTAAGGCATACCATTAAAACAATATATACATCTTCTCCCTTGTCTTACCGGGACTATATCGGGAATTTTGAAGGAAATATGTACGGATACATGAAAAGCTCGGAGAATCCTCTTAAAACAATGGTTTCTCCCCGTACCAAAATCGACAATCTGTTTCTTACCGGACAATCCGTGAATATGCATGGAATTTTAGGAGTTACCATCGGAGCTTTTAATACCTGTGCAGAAATTCTTGGAAAAGAAACGATTGACATGAGGTTGATACAAATGATTAATAAAAACTAAAGTGAAAAAAACTAAAACCATTTATAGATCCCATAAAAGAGCTTTTCTTTACCTTACTTTTTGTTTTTTCCTCACGGCCTGTGGAATATCAAAATCTATCCGGCATATTCCAGAGGTAAAACAATATGCGCTGGAAGTTCCGACGGTTACCAGAATCAACGACAGTACTTTTAGCTATAATCAAAATTATCTTACCAAAAATAAACAGCAGCTCTGGGAACTTTATATTAAAGGAAACCCGATACAGCTGGGATATAATAACGGAGCATTGACTCAAAGCTTAATGCAGAAGCAGGAAAGTATCTTCTTCGCAAAAGTTGAAGGGTTTGTACCCTCAAAATTCAGACAAAGGCTGTTAAGAGGTTTTTTAAAATGGTACAACAGAAAAATGTATCTGAATGTAAGAGAAGATTATCAGGCAGAATTATATGGTTTAGCACAATATTCATCTGATCAGTATGATTTTATTGCTCCTAAATATTTAAGGAACCTTTACCTGCACGGTGCTCATGATATCGGGCATGCCATGCAGGATCTTGCTATGGTAGGCTGTACATCTCTTGCCGTATGGAACGAAAATACCGAAGATGGAGACCTGCTGATCGGAAGAAATTTCGACTTTTATGTGGGAGATGACTTTGCAAAAAATAAACTGGTAGAATTTGTTCAGCCAGAGGAAGGAATTCCGTATATGTCTGTAAGCTGGCCGGGAATGATTGGTGTGGTTTCCGGTATGAATAAAGAAGGAATTACAGTCACGATTAATGCCGGGAAATCAAAAATTCCTTTGACGGCAAAGACTCCCATTTCCCTTGTTACAAGAGAAATTCTGCAGTATGCCAAAAATATTGATGAAGCGATTGCCATTGCTAAAAAAAGAAAAGTTTTCGTTTCTGAATCTATTCTTGTGGGAAGTGCAGCAGACAAAAATGCGGTAATTATTGAAGTTTCGCCTAAAAACTTCGGTGTATACAGAGTGCAGAATACCAGCAGGGTTCTTTGTACGAATCATTTCCAGTCTGAAGCCTATAAAGAGGACAGAAGAAATCAGAAACATATTGAAGAAAGCCATTCCGAATACCGTTATGAAAGACTTCAGGAGCTTTTACAGGAAGAAAAAAAGATGACCCCGGAAAAGATGGCTTCCATTTTAAGAAACAGATCCGGCTTAAAAGATGAAAACATAGGCTATGGTAATGAAAAAGCACTCAACCAACTTTTAGCTCACCATGCGGTTATATTTTCACCTCAGAAAAAGCTGGTCTGGGTTTCTTCAAATCCTTACCAGTTAGGAGAATTTGTATGTTATGATCTGAATGAAATCTTTTCTGACAAACCATTATCGCAAAGTCTGCAGGCAAAAACAAAATTGAATATTGCAAGGGATCCGTTTGCCGATTCTGAAGAATTTGAGCACTATGAACAATCTAAAATGCTGGCTAAAGAAATCAATGAGGCCGCAGAAAATAAAGATATATTGTTGACAGATGATCTTATTCCTCATTATCAGTCTATGAACCCCGATTTTTGGCAGGTGTATTATCAGTCAGGAAAATATTATTTTAACAAAAAAGAATATTCAAAGGCAAAAGTCGAATTTGAAAAAGCTTTGACGAAAGAAATTACCACAGTTCCTGACAGAAAAAATGTTGAAAAGTACCTTAAGAAAACTTTAAAGAAACTGAAATGATCCCCAAATATATAAAACTGCTGTTCTGCATTCCTTTTGTCATTATCATCTGCCATTCCGTGTATTTGTTTACGGTATACAGTTCAATCCCAGACACCATCCCTATTCATGGCTATGGAAATATGAAAGACATTGATGGAAGCAAAATATTTCTTATCATGCCAATCCTCATGAATTTGGTTATTCTTCTCTTTATCTGGCTGATTATCAGAAGACCTGATAAGATAAAATTTACTTTTGAAATCAATGATGACGAAAGAGAAAAAATATACCATATCACCCAGCTGGCGCTGGTAATTATTGCCATATTTGCTACCATTATGATGACTCCATTATCATTCTCTGATGTGGTTTACAGATAAATAACCATGAAAAAACTTATTGCTCTTCAAAATATTATGAAGCATAAGGAAAGATAGATGAATGGGTTTTAAAGATCTATAACATTTTTGAGTAGTTAATAGTGAGTAATACAATTTACTGACTTGAATTATTTTTTTAAATAAATAATATGTGATTTTGTAACAATTTAGATCGTTTTTCTACTAACTGTTAAATCTAACGTATTAATATTTGTTAAAAGTAATCTAAATGAAAAAAATTCGACTAAGTGTTAAGCTATTGTTGTTTTGTTCAATTTTTGGTGCGGGTGTAGTATCTGCCCAGCAATATGAACAAACCATCAAGGACTATGTTAATTCTGCTCAGGGATCGTTTCAGAGAGTGAATCCGGAGCTTAAAGTATTTAAAATCATTAATGTAGATCCTTCAAAAAGCTTAAATGGAGATGTTGTAGGGATACAGCAAACAATTAATGGTATTCCTGTTTTTGGAAGCTCTGCCAATGTTTTGATCAGAGATGGAAAAGTTTTAAACTTTGCAGATACTTTCATTAAAAATTCCCCTTCTGCGATTAAAGGAAAAGAAAAAGGGAAAAAAGAATCATTAGTAGCTGAAACCGTTAAAAAGCTGAACGGTTTACCTACTGTTAAAAATGTTGACGGAAAAGAAGAACCTATCCGTGTCAATACGGTTTATTTTGCAAAAAATGGAGAGCTGATTCTGGGTTACCAGTTCTATATTGAAGAAAAAGGAACCGGTAATGTATGGAATACCATCGTCAGTACAGATGACAGCAGCATTTTATACCAGGAAAATACAACTTTATCATGTAATTTTCACGATGAAGCTTATGATCACCATAGTTCATCAGAACATAATATTCAGACCTCTTTACCTGAAAATATAGCAACTGCAAATCTGCAGAACCCTGCAAATTTCGTATTAGTGCCTGATAATGCTTCTTACAACGTGTTTGCATTTCCTACGGAAGCGCCTACGTTTGGAGCAAGGACATTGCTTACCAACCCATGGGATCTGACAGCTTCACCGGAAGGATGGCATTCTGACGGAACTAATCATTATACCATAACAAGAGGGAACAACACATTTGCTTATACTGATGAGAGTAATCTCAATACTCCACAATTTTCTCCAGATGGAGGGGCAAACAGAGTATTTGATTTTCCTTTAGATATAACAGCCAGTCACACAACATATACTTCGGCAGCAGTAACGAATTTATTCTACAATGCGAATAAAACGCATGACGTATTTTATAAATTCGGATTTACAGAATCTGCAAGAAATTATCAGGTAAATAATTTTGGAAACGGAGGAGTAGGTAATGATCCTGTTCTTGCGGAATCCAGAGATGGTAGTGGTCTTAATAATGCCAACTTTAGCCCGGGTACTGATGGAACAAGCGGAAGAATGCAAATGTTCCTTTTTTCACCGAGTGGAAATGTAAGGTATCTTTATTATAATTCACCATCCACTTATACCGCCAGAGCCCCTATTGCTACTACCGCGAATTTTGGACCTCAAATTATGGGAAATCCACCTGTAACAGGAGATCTTACTCTTTCTACACCTGCTGACGCATGTACTGCAGTGACTGCCGGAAGCCTTGTAGGAAAGATAGCAGTAGTCAATGCTGCAGGATGTGGTTTTGCTGTTAAAACAAAGAATTTACAGAATGCAGGGGCAGTAGGAGTTATACAATACCACCCGTCAAGTAATACTCCTGTAGGAATGGGAGGAGCGGATGCTTCCATCACAATCCCTACCATTATGGTGGGTATGTCAGAAGGTCAGTTCCTGGTGAATGACCTAACTAACGGAACTGTTGGTAATGCTACATTGAAAACAGATGCCGTTTACAAAGATGCAAGTTTAGATAACGGAGTAATCAGCCACGAGTACGGTCATGGTATTTCCAATCGTCTTACCGGAACAGGAAGCTCTTGTTTGTCTTTTATTTCGTCTAATGAGCAGATGGGTGAAGGATGGTCAGACTTCTTCGCTTTGATGATGACAACCAGACCGGGAGATACTTCTTCTATGGCCAGAGGTGTAGGAACTTTCGTTTCAGGACAGACTACTACCGGTGGAGGAATAAGACCTGCAAAATATTCACCTGACTTTGCCATCAATGATTATACTTATGGCCGTACCAACGGGATGAAAATAAGTACAACTATTTCAGGAATAGCAGTTACAGTGCCTGATGTTCACAGTATCGGATTTATCTGGGCTTCCATGCTTTGGGACCTTAACTGGAAATATGTAGAAAAATACGGATACAACAGTAACGTTCTTGCAGATGCGAACAGTGGAAGTGCACGAGTACTTCAGTTGGTCGTAGATGCTCTTAAATTACAGCAATGTAACCCAACTTTCATACAGGGAAGAAATGCGATTCTTGCTGCAGAAATGGCAAAAACAAATGGGGTAGATAAATGTATGATTTGGAATGTATTCGCTAAAAGAGGGTTAGGGGTTAATGCATCTGCAGGAGCTCTTAATGGTTTAGCAATGGGTGCTAATCAGCCTTTACCGGAAATGAGTGATCAGGTGGAAGACTTTACTGTTCCTGCAGAATGTGCTGCATTGGCGGTAAAAGAAATTAATAATTCTAAAGGAATATCCATCTATCCAAATCCTGTAAGAAATGAATTCACGATAAAAACACCGTCAGATGTTAATCTGTCAGGAATTACAACTGTTTCTATCTTTGATTTTACAGGAAAACTGATTTCTAAAGAAAGTATCAACCTTAATAAGCAAAATACCATCAGTGCAGAAAAACTGATCAATGGTGCTTATATTGTGAAAGTTAGCAATGAATCAATTGACTATTCTCAAAAGATTATCGTTTCAAAATAGGAAATAATAATAACTAATTGTGATGAGCCTGGAACATTGTTCCGGGCTTTTTTAGTTGTTTTCCGGGCTTACTTTATTCAGGAACAGAAAAGAGGCTATCCCTGCAAGAGCAGAAAGTGTTGTACTTAAGATGAAACTGCCGATAACGTATTGCAGAAGATTGTTTTTGATCAGCTCAAAATTTAAATCCTGGCTTAAAATATCACTGTCACCACTTACAAATGGTGCTCCTAAAAATAGAGAAGCGGCAATGATAAAAGGAATAAAAGGGGGAAGACTTACATTGGAGGCTACAAATGCAAGTACTTTGTTGAGCTTAAAGAGTACAGATAGACTGATGACCAGAAGCGTCTGAAATCCCCAAAAAGGAGAAAGCCCTATAAAAACTCCCAGCGCTATAGAAAATGCCTTTGTACGGTTGCTCCCGTCACTTTCTAAGACATCTTCCTGTATGAATCTTTTAAAGCTTTTTTTTTTGAAATTATTCACGAAATTTCTCGGAATAATATAAAGCAGGGTAATCGTCACCAAAATCGTATTCAGAATACTGATTCTCGTAAAATCCTTGAAAGGTCTGAAGTGGGAAACCCGTTCTGCCGGATCATATAAAACCCTGATCGGTACATTTTTTACCGGAACATGTCTCCAGGCAGTTCTTACAATGATTTCGATTTCAAATTCAAACTTGGGGGTAAAATATTTCTTTGGAATTCTATGTAAAGGATAAAGTCTGTATCCGGATTGGGTATCTTCCAGTTTTATACCAGTTTCAAACCAGAACCAGAAGTTGGAAAAACGGTTTCCAAAGCTGCTTTTCTTGGGAATACCATCCTGAGACATATTTCTGTTTCCAATCAGAAGAACTTCTTCTTTTTCCTGAAGAAGCGCCTCTACGAATACCGGAATATCATCCGGATAATGCTGTCCGTCCGAATCAATGGTGATGGCATAATCATACCCGGATTTTTTTGCTGCTCTAAAACCTGTTTTAAGGGCATTTCCTTTTCCTTTGTTCTCTGGTAAAGAGATTACCGTAATCTGAGGATATTGGCCAAGGATCTGAGGGGTAGAATCTGTGGAACCATCATTGACCACAATAATACTTCCGGTGTAGTTGAGAACACCGTCAATAACCCTGTTCAGAGTCTTTTCATTATTGTAGGTAGGTATTAAAATGCATATCTTCTTTTCAGAAATTGCATTTTGAACTTCAGCAAGGGACATTTTTTTATTTTAAAGTGGCTCTTTCCGCCTCTGTAATGGTTTTAGATTGCATAGCAAACCTTTTGATATAGCCTTTTAATGCAGTATTCTGTTTGCTGTAATTATTCAACAGGAAAGCTTTATCATCCTTTAGGCTTCCGCGGTAGCCTACAATTTTCGGAATATTTTCCTGAACGCTTAATCTGATCAGACGTAATTCTGCATTATTAGGATTACTTTTGATAACGCTTTCAAGACTTGTTGCTCCTGTTTTTACCAGTGATTTTCTGTTACTTTTAGCAATTTTTGCCTCCATAATCTTCGCTGCTGCCTTGTAGCCTACAGTGACTGCATCAGAACCGGATTGTTTATCCGCAGTTTCAATGAAGTTTTGGGTATTGCCATTAGATTCATTGGCTTTAGCATAGCTGTTTCTCAATGTTTCAAGATCCGACTGAAAGAAAAAAACAAATGCCGCTAAGAATGATAAGATTAGTTTCATGATGGTATTTTTTTATAGCTTACAGACAATTTCAATGCAATAGTCTCGCCAAAAGAAGTTGCGTTTTTTACTTTAACGTCTTCTCCATTTTCAGCAATATCAAGTTGAAGAATCAAATCAGGTGTTTCAAACGGATTGATAATTGCCATAAATTTTACATTCGAAGCTGTTTTAAGGAATAATTTTGAACCTGTAAATTCTTCTGTCAGCTCTTTAATGATCTGCATCATACAAACACCAGGTGTTACCGGATTCCCAGGAAAATGTCCTTTAAAAATCTCGTGGTCTTTATTCAGATGGATATGAGCGGTAAACTTTCCGTCTTCTGTCTTATCGTATGATGTTAATGTGTAAAAGTCTGTAAGAATGGTTTGCATGATCTTATTTTTTAAGATTAAATGTACAATACAATCTGATCTGAAAAGAACTCAAATATGGTACGATTTCCCTGTTGGAACTTATTCTGTTTCGGTTATTTGAACTAGTTTTATATTGATCTTAAAGTCTTTGTGCTGTAGATTTAAGCTATCCGCGAAGATATGCTTTTTTGCATCAAAAGTAAAATCGATTTTTTCCTTGTTATTTTTCGTGTAAATGATCTGTTTCAATAAATTGTTTTCTTTACTGAAGAATAAATAATACCTTTTATTCTCAATTTTAGAAAGATAAATTTTCGCATTTTCATTCTCAAAACTTTCGCTTACCGGATATTGTTTTTTCAGAAGCTGCTGAAAATCGTTCTTCAGGAAATTAATAACGATTTTTTTATCCAGGTCAGGAAGTACATAATTCAATTTGAAATTATTCTCAGAAACCTCAAAATCAATTAGTTTGTTCCCGAAATCTGATGTTAAAGCAACACGATGGGTTGTTTCATTCAATTTTTTGATGATCAGAATCCCGCTCACATGGTTTTTATAAATGTCCATCTGGCATTTGTATACATAATCTTCGCCTGAAGAGAAGTATAAGTTTTCAACCATCTTTTCAGACGGGGAAACAGGCTTTACTCCCGTTAGCTTATACGTTTTACAGGAAACTGCCAGAATGAGAATCAGGCTATAGAGTAAACTCTGACGCAGGAATTGAAGCATTGACCTTGGTGTTTTTGAAAACAATATTCGTAGTATCTCCGGAAGCTTCAGTCATATTTACCTGAGAAACCGTCGACTGGTTCTTAGGGAAATACAGCTCAATCTGTTTGATGTATTTCAACAGTTGGGATGTTTTAGGAATAAACTTGGCCACATTATAATTTCCGTTCTTGAAGTACGTTACCGTAAATTCAGGATCATTGAACATGGTTCCGTTTGAACTTCCTACAATCAGTTTATTGATTTTTTCAAATGTTTTGCTCTTGGCATCTACAGAAGATTTTTTCCCCTGATCATTGATGTAGATCTTATTGCTTTTAAAAACAATACTGTACTGATAAGGTTTAGTATACTTCCAGCTCAGCATATTGGGAGTCTGTAATGACATTTTTCCATAGGTAACAATGCTTTTATCCAGAAAATCCATTTTTTTGGTCTGGGTAAAATCACTTTGTAATGTTTTGATCTCTTTGGTCTCTGAAGAAACCTTCGATACAAATGCTTTGGCTTCAGCTCCTGACATTGCCGTGTTTTGTGCAAAAAAGAAACCTGAAACCAGTAAGAATGCTCCGAAAGCAATATTTTTAATCATTTCTATTTGAATTTATAACTGTATCAACGGTAAAGGTTGAATATTTTTTGTCCTTCAAAAATACTAATAAATCTATCAGAACACGATAAGTCTTTTCCGAAGTATCATGAAGCAGGATAATGCTCCCTTTTTTTAAGTCTTTGGTAACTCTGGTATAGATTTTCTTTTCATCATCAATGATGGTGTCTAAGGAACGGACATTCCATCCGATACTTTTTTTATGTGTTCTTTTAATCGCTTTCGCAATATTGGGATTTGTCACTCCGAAAGGTGGCCTGTAGAGATGGGTGCTGATATTTCCAACGTTCTTCATGATTGCATCACATTTTTCAATTTCCTCAATCATTTTTGAAGTAGATAAAAATCCGGTGGAATTGGAATGTGATAACGTATGATTTCCGATCGTATGGCCTTCAGCAATAATTCTCTGAAACGTTTCCGGATATTTTTCGATCTGTTTCCCAATACAGAAAAAGGTGGCTTTTACCTGATGTTCCTTAAGTAAGTCTAAAAATTTCGGGGTAAACTCGGTAGGCCCGTCATCAAAAGTAAGAGCTACTTCTTTAAATTTGGTGCGTTTATGAGTAAGGCTGTTGACAAAATATCCCAGTTCAATATCAAAAGAACCCCAAACTACAATTGCAGAAAAAGCAAAAAAACAAAATAGATACACCCAAAAACTTCCGTGAAACGCATAAATAAAAGCGTTACAGAAAAGATAGAAGAGGATGAATGGATAGTGTTTCATTGCTGATTACTTTTTTATATTGTTGATTAATTGGAAACCTCTGTTGTACTTTGTCACTCCGTAGGGGTCTAAACTAATTTAGATTACACGCTCCACTTCAGAACCTTGTTCGCAGACCTTTGGTCTGTGCTCTGAATGACAAATAGACCGTATAATTTTCAATTTCAACAATTATGCCTTTTCCAGTAATACCAAACTGTGATCATCACCTCCCAGATGATTGTAGAGAAGTATATTCTTCACACTTTCTTTTTTCTCAGTGTTGATCATCATAACCTCCGGGATCTGCTGTTCCTTAAGGATATGACAGGCTATAAACGTTGAAAAACCACTGGCTGTATTGAATTCACCACTCAGATGTTTATAATACAGCTGCGCTGAATCCGGAAAAAGATCCATTGCTTTAGTATAATACATATCTGAATTTGCATCTCCACTGAACCCTAAAATAACCGCATCAATATGATTGTGGGAAAGATTGTTTTGAGCTAAAAAATTCTGGATGAAATCTTTTACTTCATTCAATTCCACCTTATTGCTGATTTGGATATTCTTAAGCTTGGCGTAAGAGTTTTCAGTCTTGTTTTTTCCTACAACAAAGAAACTTGCCCCTTCACCCCAGATTACTCCATTGGTAGTGGAATTGAAGTAGTCAACGGGAAGATCTGTTTCTTTTTTGATGGTATTATTCAAACAGTAAAGCTCCATTGTTCTGTCGGTCTGTTCATCTGTAGATCCTACAAGAACATTTTCTGCTTCTCCGTCATTGATCTGAAGCTGAGCATCCAATAATGAAAACTCCAGTGAGGAAGAAGTATTTACATAGGTGAAGTTGTAAGCATGACATTGCAATCCCAGAGCAATCTGTCCTGCTACCGTATTGTGAGTAGACTGAATAAAAAAGGTAGGAGTAAGAAACTCTTCATGATTATCAATCACATTTTTCAGGAACTTTTCAGAATCCTGTGAACAGCCCATTCCGGTTCCTACGATGATGGCATCCGGTTGTTCAATACCGGCTTCCTTCAATGCGTAATTTGATGCTACAGAACTCATTTTTACTGTTTTAGACATTCTTCTGATCATTGCAGGCGGAATGAACTCTTTATAATTGGGTTCTATCGCTTTAATGATGTTTGAAGAATTCCTGGGAGTAAGGTTCTGTAGAATATTGTCGTTTAAAGTGTCCTGAACTGAGATACAGGATGCACTGTTGATGTATACTGTACTCATGATTTTGAGAAAATTAAAGTTGAACAGTTTCCTCCAAATCCAAATGAATTGGAAAGCACATGATGGATGCTTTTCTCTTTTAATTCAGTAACCGGAGTGAGATCAAACTCTTCCATTTTTGTTTTGAAATTCAGGTTGGGGAAAATAAGGCTGTTTTGCATTGCTAAGATTGAAAATACCGCTTCAATTCCTGCTGCCGCTGCCAAAGTATGACCTGTAAATGCTTTTGTAGAACTGAATTCAGGTACCTGGTTTTCACCGAAGATTCTGATCATGGCAATTCCTTCTGATAAATCATTATTAGGAGTTGCTGTTCCGTGAACATTGATGTAATCTATATTTTCTTTATCTAATCCGGAGATTTTCAGGGCTTGCTGCATGGCTAAAAATGCCCCTTGCCCGTTTTCTGAAGAGGCTGTCTGATGGTGTGCATCATTCGCATTTCCATATCCGGAAAGATAAGCCAGGACTTTTTTGTTTTCTTTTTTGACTATCTCTTCAGATTCAAGAACTAAGAAAGCGGCTGCTTCTCCAAGGTTCAATCCTTTTCTGTTGTTGTCAAAAGGAGTGTTATAGGAATCCGTAAGAATCATCAGGGTATTGAATCCATTTAAGGTAAACTTTGAAAGGGAATCTGTTCCCCCGACAATGACACGGTCCAAAACTCCGTTTTTGATCAGTTTAGCGCCCATCATAATCGCATTGGCTGCCGATGAGCAGGCTGTACTGATGGTAGAAACCATGCCTTTCAATCCTAAATAATCAGCAATTGCCAATGAGGAATTTCCGGCATCGTGAGCGTCAATATATTTTTGCTTTTCAGGGAAGTCTTCGTAAGAGTAGAAATATTTTTCAGTAATATCCATTCCTCCTACACTGGTAGAAGAGATCAGCCCGGTTTTGTAACCATTGATATCTGAAATACCTGCACTTTCTACAGCTTCTTTTGCAGCAATCATTCCCAATAAAGAAGTTCTGGTTACATTGTTGTCTTCATCAAGCTGAAGTTTCTGTACAAGTTCTTTATTGGATAATTTTATTTCACCTGTTTTAATGATTCCGGCATGGCGGGTTTCAAACATTTCGATATCTGAAATTCCGTGTTTTCCGGTTTCTAATGAAATAAAATTTTCCTCCACATTGTTTCCAATGGAGGAAATGATGCCCATTCCCGTTATGGCAATTTTTTGACTCATGGTATTAAATAATATAACAATGTATCAATCTAACAATTTACCAATAATTGTTACATTGTTACACTGTTAAATTGTTATATTGGTTTATTTTGTTCTGTTATCCTCGATGAATTTAGCCATCGTATCGATAGATTGGAAAATCTCTTTTCCTTTTTTAGGATCGGCTAATTTGATTCCATAGTCTTTATCAAGAAGAACAATAAGTTCCAAAGCATCAATAGAATCTAATCCTAATCCTCCTCCGAATAATGGATCAGTATCTTTGATTTCTTCTACAGATACATCTTCAAGGTTAAGGACTTCAATAATTTTGTGTTTCAATTCTGTTTTTAAGTTTTCCATAAATATTATTTTAATGTAACAATATATCAATGTACCAGTTTACCAATAGTTGTTATTACCTTTAGCATTGGTACATTATCAGATTGGTACATTGTTAAATTATAATGTGAGCAAATATACAAAAGCTTTATAATTTTCCTGATACAATTCTACCCAGCCACATAATACCTTGTCAGCCTTGCCTGACTGCAGAATCTGTTCAGAGTAATTGTTTAAAAAATTTTCATCAAATTCATCCAAAACAAAAAAAGCATTTTCTGTCTGCATTTTATGTTTAATGCTGATTTCGCCTACACAAATATTGGGTAAGGTGTAAACAAAAACTGCCGGACTCGGATAGAAGTTATCCTGATTATTGATGCTTTCCTGATATTTGAAGTCCGTATCAAGGCTGGATGATCTGTTGGCAAAAACAATTGCTGTTCTGCTGTGATCTTCGTCTTTCAAAATCGTTTCTGCGGAAAGAAAAGCCAGTTTACTCAGATGATCCATTTTATGAAACTTAGGGTAACTGAGATCTAAACTTTTATAAGCTTCCTTGGCAAATTCCTGAAAGGTTTCGCTTTGACTTTCAAAAATAAGATTTCCGTCAACGGTTATTTTTGAATGTTCTATGGTACAGGTGTTTATTTTCTTCATCAAGTTCAATTTAACATTTTTCCAGCACAATAGCTGCGTTACAACCACCAAAACCTGAAGCTGTTTTCAGAATAAATCTGATGTTTGCAGTTTGATTGTCTTTGATAATATTCACTGGCTGAGTTATTCCCATTTCTTCAAAGTTCTTTGATGGAAGTAAAGTACTATGAAGAGCACTTTCCATAGAAATAATGTTTTCCAGAAGACCTGATGCACCCAGGCAATGTCCGTAATATCCTTTCATACTGTTGAGAGGAATATTTTGAAGTTCCATTCTGTTGAAAGCAATGGCTTCCATTTCGTCGTTATATAAAGTTGCTGTTCCGTGGGCAGAAATAAAATCAATCTGTTCTGAGGAAACATTTGCTTCAGTCATGGCATTTCTGATACTGGCATATAAACCGTCACCTGTTCTTGAAGGTCCGGAAATATGGTTGGCATCATTTACGGCAGAATCTCCCAAAACTTTAAACCTGAATTTTTCGTTTTGTGAGGGATTGCTCGTTATATAAACTGCTGCTGCAGCTTCACCGATATTGATTCCGTCTCTGTTTTTGTCATAAGGTTTGCAAGGTCCTGATCCTATGGCCTGAAATGAATTGAATCCTGAAATAACAAATTCAGAAAGCTCATCACCGGCAATAACAAAGGCATCTTTGTATTTTCCTGCCTGGATCATATTCTTAGCTACTGCAATTGCCATGACTCCTGAAACGCAGGCATTGGAAACTACGATGGGTTTTGTTTTGAATCCGAAGAAGTCTGCAATTTTTCCTGCTAATTTCGACAGATAAACTCCTTCCGGTAATTCAGACTGATTTTTTAGCAGACTGATATTTCCTTTTGTTGTGGAAAGGATAAAAGCCGTATCTTCTGATATTGTATGTTGTTCAACAAGAGGTTTTATACTTAAAAGAAGCATTTTCTCCAGTCTTGTAAAATAATTATTGTCGTTCTGTGTAAAGAATCTGTTGAATTCTTCATTCAGTTTTTCAGAATCAATCATTGAAGCATGAAAAGCATCCTGATTGTCTATGATTTTATGTAAATCAACTCCTGATTGTCCTTCCAAAAGTGCCTTCCAGTTATTATCCACATTGAAACCTAAAGGAGTTACACAACTGTAGTCTGTGATATAAATTTCCTTTCTCATGATAATCCCATTTTATCTTTCCAGTTTTGAAAAAACTCCGGATTGTACAGACATAAGCTTCCATTACTGTCCAGGAATACCTGGATGGTTTCCCCGCTACATACCAATTGGTCTTCCTGATTGAAGAGCTCATATCGGTAGATTAGTTTAGCAGAAACAGAATTGATAAAAGTAGTTACAATCCTGAATGTTTCACCATATTTTAAAGGAAGAAAATGTTCACAGGTACTTTTTACGATGGGAGTTACAAATCCTGCATTTTGAATATCAAGATAAGTAAGGCCGTGCAGACGACCGAAAGCTTCTCTTCCGTCTTCAAAATACACGATATAATGGCCATGCCAGACAATTCCCAATGGATCTGTCTCATTGAATCGTACTCTGACTTCTTCAGTACAGGTTAATATGTTTTCTTTAGACTGCATTTTGTTTTCTTTCGTAAAAAATGGAAATGGATACGGTGGCAAGGTAAAATAATAATAAGAATGCCAATTCTTTAGCAATTCCTCCAATTCCACTGTTTCTTAAAATAATATCGTAATAGGCATTCAGTCCCCAGTTCATAGGAGAGAATTTTGCGACAGTCTGCATGAATTCCGGCATTAAAAATACAGGAACCCAGATTCCTCCGATTGCTGCTAAAACCACTACAGATGTTGCCCCGAATGGAGCCGACTGTTCCTGAGTATCGGCAATTGTACCCAATAAAACACCGAACCCGATAGCAGCTAATCCTGCAAATAATGTTACAGTAACAAGCTGGAACATTTTTCCGGATACATCAAATGCCGGAAGATCCATATAAGGGAAAAGATAAATTCCTACTGCCACCATCAGTAAAAACTGTATGATGCAGATAATAAGATAAGTAAATGTTTTTCCTAAAATATGAACAAAATAGGGGGTAGGGCTTATTCTCGCTCTTACACTTGTTCCCTGACTTTTTTCCTTCACCAGATTAATGGATAAAGGAACCACAATAAAGAATATTGCAAAAAGAGTCCATGCAGGAACGTTGTGCTGAACAGAATTCGGCATGACGTCCATTTCTCCTTTCTTGGGAGTGATCTCTTTAAAGCTGATCAGGTTTTTATTTTCGTCAAGATTTTCTGTAGTTCCCAGCTGATCCTGGAATGCTTTGTAAATCTTTTTATTTTCAATTTCAAAAACCATTTTATTGACAGAATTCATCACAGAGTTCTTGAATCCGGCATTGGTAGCAGGATCAAAGTATAAATGAATTTCTTTCGCCTTAGGAGCAGCCGTTTTTACTTTTGCAGAGTCTCCTTCCAGTCCGAATGAACTTACAATGGTCTGAACTTTTGAATCAATATTAGAATTTAAATCTTTCGTTAAATTTTCAGGAATGACAATCGCCATCTGATAATCTCCGGAAAAAACAGCATCCTGAGCAGATTTTTCATTGAAATTGGTCAGCAACTGGAATGTTTTGCTGTTTTCCAGTTCAGCTTTTATATTTTTTGAGACTTCAGATTGATCCTGATCAATAAAAATAATAGGAATCTTTGATCCTTCAAGGTTTTTAAAGGTGGAATCCTGGATAAGGGTAATGGTGACAATCAAAAGCAATGGCATCACAAAGATGATGACAATCCCTCCTATATCTCTTTTCAGCAGAAGAATTTCCTTAATAAAGCTTCTCCACAGTTTATACAACAACATCTCTTAGTTCTTTTCCGGTTAATGAAATGAAAACATCTTCAAGGTTTTCGGCACTTGCGACTCTGTTCACTAATTCTTCAGGTGTTCCTACCGCATGGATTTTTCCATGGTCGATGATGGCAATTTTAGTACAGAATTCTTCAGCTTCCGATAGGTGATGGGAAGTATAGATAATGCAGGTGCCTTGTTTATTTAAATCCAGGAGATAATCAATAATGGCTTTTTTAGATTGAACATCTACGCCAACGGTGGGCTCATCCAGAAATAAAACTTTAGGATTGTGGAGTGTTCCTGCGATGAGGTTACAGCGGCGCTTCATTCCTCCAGAAAACTGACCTACCTGTTTGTTGGCAAATTTTGAAAGACCCATGATTTCCAGAGATTCGTCAATTACTTTTTTTAGCTGGCTGTGCTTCAATCCGTACAGACTCCCAAAAAACATTAGATTTTCTTTTGCGGTAAGTGTAGGATATAAAGCATATTCCTGAGGTACAATTCCGATGATCTGTCTGATTTTAAAACCTTCTTTTTGTGGAGATAAACCATTGATGGTAAAAGTTCCTGAGGTAGGTTTTATCAATCCTGAAAGCATCGAAATCAATGTTGTTTTTCCAGCACCATTAGGTCCGAGAATTCCATAAATTTCATCTTTATTGATATTCAGGGAAATATCATTTACAGAAAACTCATCAGAATTTTTGTATTTCTTATATAAGTTTTTGATCTCAATCATATTTTCTGCCATATCAGATCGCTTTTCTCAGTTTTTTATAGAAAGCTTCTTCCAGATCTGCAATGTGCAGCATCGTTTTTGAAAGTTCGTTATAGATATTGCTTTTTGAGTTTCTGTTTTTATATACTCTGGCAATATCCACGGCAAAATCTCTCCAAAGATCACCAATAGAAGTGATTTCTTTTGATAATTCCTTCAGTTCATCATTTTTGAGAATGATAGCTGCTTCCTGAAGAAATGCACCATAAATAAATCTGAAACCTCCGCCTCCGGTTCCAATTTCTTCCTGCATTCTGATCAACTGTCCCAAATAGTGATTGGTGACTTTTGTTCCTTTCTTTTCTGCCCATTTCGGGATGCTTTTGGCTACCCATCTCATCGCTTTTACGCCGATAAGAGGTACAGGAGCCAGCATATTTTTGCAGGTATCTTTGATTCCTTTTTTTATCGCTTCTTCAATGTTGATATTTTCAGGAACATAAACAGGGTAGTACATATGTCCTTTCGGAGGAAGTGCTCCTTTCGCATATCTTACCTTTTCCAGTTCTGCTTCGGAAAGGGATGTTGTATAATCCATTACCGGATCACTGATCAGGAATTTTCCATCTTCTTTTCCATACACCACAAGGTTGTGAGCATTGAAGTGGAATTTATATTCTTCAGGGAAATAAGTAAGGTTGAAAACTCCTACTTGAAGTCCTGTAGGAATATTTTGTTCCAGATTTCTTTCCAGCGCTTTTTGAGCATCTTTAGGATTTGAGAATTTTTCTCTTTTGATTTTAATTCCTAATCTTTTGGCCGCTTTACTGAAAATAGCACCCGGCATCGGACGATAGCTGAAGCCCGGAGCAAAATTCACCTTTAAAAAAGGAAGGTAGACAAAAAACAGTCCGGAACCGATCCCGAAGATCATGGGTTCGCTTAGTTTAAGTCCTTTATTAAGCAGTAGATTAGAAGCAACACCGTTTTCGCAATGCGCAGTCTGATGGTGTTCAAAGTTTAATTTCATTTGCTGATTGTATCTTTTCATTGGAAAATGAAGCAGGCATTATTTATAGCCTTATTTCATTTATTTACCGTTGAAGTTTTTTAATTCATCCACTGAAATTCCGAAAGCATCGGCATATTTTTTCAGTGCAGTTTCGCTTAGTGTTTTAAATATCCTGGGTTTAAAATGTCTTTTTACTCTCCATTGCCACATTCCTACATAAGAAGCAAGGACTCCAAGATCCATTTTGTTCAGTTCCATAAAATAAACGATGGGACTTACTTTATTATGGGCAACATCTTGCTTTGCTTCCTCAATTCTTTCATAAATGAGTTCCATCGATTCATCCAGAGCAGCTTTCTTGGCATCCCAGCCGGTACTGTTTGCTGTCGTGTAATTGTCGTTCTCATCCGTCACATACAACACTTCGGTCATGTTAGCGGATTTCAGGTTACTTTCGTCTTGAGGTAGGTCTTGTTTTTTCATCTAAATACTATCATTTTTTTAGATTGCAGATGAAAAATGTTCACCTGTTTTTTGATTCTTATAATCGATGGCTAAAATAGTGAAAATACATTATATGTAAATCATATTACCTCTGAGGGAGCTATTGTTTTGAAACAGAGGCTCTATCAAAATATTTTGCAGATCCTAAAAACAGAAACCCATTATGTTGAATGACGAATATGCATAAAATTTTGTTAATTATTGGAAATATATGGGTTGTTTGATTGTTTTATATATATTTGTTTATCTTAAACAACAAAAACTAATAATTAAAACAAATTTAAACCATGAGAAACTTAAAGTTACTTACAAAAAGCCAATTAAAAAAAGTACAAGGAGGTATAACTGTTTATATTTCATGCGCTAATGGGACTAACGGTCAAATCCGTAATGTAGATATCAATACTGATATTGCCGGTCCTGCTGAGCAGATTTGCGGAGGGAATGACTATGAAGTAGTTATCTAATAAGAATTTACAAAACTTTCATAAAAAGTCACGCTGTTTAGATTCTAAACAGCGTGACTTTTTTTATAGGGTCGAATGGGCAAGATCTGATTTTATCTTGTTTGGAGATGATTTTGTCTAATAAGAAGTGTTTCACGGATTTATAAAATGTTTCACGTGAAATAATTCATCTTATGATGAAGTTTTGTTGTTTGTATCGTCTTGATTATCAGTTGTTTTATGTAAGGCCTGGTTGTAGTTAAAATAGATAAAAAATTAATGTTTTTTATTGCAAGACTATTGTAATCAATTCAATAGGAGTGGGCTTTAGCCCACTTGCAAAAAATGTAAAAATCAACTGGCTTTAGCCAAAACCTAACCTTTAAACACAAATGCCACCAATGAAGTACACCAATGTTCACAAGCAATAAATAAGATCGAAAATAAAAAGCTGTACGTTTTTGTACAGCTTTTTTATATCTATGTTGAATTGATTTATGATTTTACCTCCTGAATAAACAGGTTGATTTCTGCTCTGATCAATAGTTCATCATTATTAAATGTTTCACAGAAGATATGGCAGATGTTCTCAAACTGTGAAATGAGTGAAGCTTTGGAAATGATTTTGTCATTCACTTTTGGCAGGGCAAAAATTTCAATCTTCTTGATATTGGTAATAAACCCGATTACTTTTGTATCCGCTTCAGGGTTTTCAAAGAAGCTTTGCCCAAGGATAGAAGAACAGGTTTGTGCCAGATTTTCAATTAAGCCGGCTTCTGCAAATTCATTGTTGTGAACAAAAATATTATCTTTTTTTATTTCAAAGGAAGTCACTACTTTTTCTTTGGTCAGCTCCAGGATGAAATCTGCCATAAGCATCGGTTCGCGATGTGGTAAAAAGTTGTGTATATTGATGATATTCTCTTCCTTTATTTCCATTTCCAGTTTATTTTACAGCGGTTTTCATTTGAGATTTTGCAATCACTTCACCGTTCAGTTTGGTAACGATATCCACCAGGGTTACTCCCATAACTTCATTGAGGATTGTTACCTCAGACTTCAGTTGATCTCCTATTTTAGGCAATACTTCAGCTTCAAAAGATTTGATCGCTCCGATATATCCTGTAGGCGCATCTTTCCCCAGCAGGTAATACTTGTATCCTGTATGCAGAGCAACACTTTGTGCCTGATGCTCAATCAGTCCGGAAGCCTGAAATAATCCGTCCTGGATGAAGAGATTATCTTCTTGTATTTCAAAACCTGACAAAAGATGGCTTTCAGAATACTCTGACAGCTCATGTACCATCACAAAAGGAAACCTTTGCGGAATAAGACTTTCTACAAAATCTTTATCGGATGTAGGCAGTTTATTTTCCATTAGCAAACGGTTAATAACGCACACGAATAAGCAAATCTTCCACTTTCGGGAACGCAAAGAAGTACTTTTTCTCCTTTTTTCAATGTTCCTGAATTCATTAATTCTTCAAGGGCTATAAATATAGATCCTGCTCCGATGTTTCCTACTTCAGAAAGGTTATAGAACCATTTTTCTGCAGGGAAATCCATTCCTTTTTTCGCAAACTCTTCTTTCAGTCCGTCTTTAAAATATCCTGAAGAAATGTGAGCCAATACGTGGTCAATTTTTTCCGGATCTAAATTATGTTTGTCAAAAGAAGATCTTAAACTTTCGGCTCCTTTTACAAGGATATATTTATCAAGGATTTTAGTATCCTGTTTGATGGCAAAAATAGATTGCTTCAACCATTCATCAGAAGGGTAGTCTGCCCATGATTTCAAGCTTCCGTCTTCCAGTTTGTCACATCCGGCATACATACAGGCTTCAATTTCGTGAGCATAAGAATAAAAGTCAATAAATTCTACCTTTAAAGAAATGCTGTTTTCTCTTGGTTTGTTTTCCAAAAGGAAAGCTCCTGCTCCGTCAGAAAGCATCCATCTCAGAAACTCTCTTTTGAAAGCAACGATAGGTCTTTCTTCCAGTAATTTTAAGTTTTCAGCTTCGTGGTTGAATTTATCAGCAGTCATCCATGCAGACATTCTTTCGGAACCTGCACATACAGCATTGTCCTGTACTCCGGCTTTTACGGAAAGGAATCCATAGTTCAGCGCATTCATTCCTGAGTTGCAAAGACCTGTTGAAGTATTAATTTCAATAGATTTTCCGATGTTCAGTTCACCATGTACCATAGAAGCGTGAGAAGGCTGGATCTGGTCTGGTGAAGTAGTTCCTACGGATAATAATTTCATATCTTCCTTTTTGAAATTTTCATCAAAAAGGCCTTCAATTGCTTTGGCAGTAAGCTGCGCATTAGAGTGGGTAGGGTTTCCTTCTGTGTCTAAAGCGTAGTATCGTGTCGTAATTTTATTATTTCTTAGGATAAGTGATTTTGCTTTGGATGGCGCATCATTGATAAGCCCAAGATAAGTCTCCATTTCATCATTCGCTACCGGCTCATTGGGTAAGTATTTTGATGCTTTTGTTATAAATACGTCGTACATTCTATTTTAAATTAATTCCTTGTAAATATCTTTTTTGTTTTTGTCTTTTAAACCAAAATATAGGGGTTGTAAGCAGGTGTAAAACCAAAACGACAGGTGAGATAATCCATATCGCTGCCATCAAATATACCTTAAAGAATTTTATTAGCAATGGGCGTTTCTCTTTTTTCTTGATGATCAGATTAGACCATACTGTAAAAATTTTGTTTCCTACCTTCTCTACACGTACCAGAAACGCACGAATTTCAATGGCTCCATTCTTAACAAGATCCGGCTGTAAACTGTTAAGGTCATTATTACTAAAATGTCTTTCAATAATCTCGCCATACTTTACGGAACCTGTGATTTCTTCATCGGAAACTCCTGCAGCAGGAAGCATTCCTGATTTTTCTTTCTGACCTGTTGTGAGCCATCGAAGGATGGTCAATACACTGGTGTAATTGTCATGTCTGTCTACCAATGCAATATTTCCTACCAGTTTAGCCTGTAAATCTCTTAAGTAAACTTTTAGTTTTTCCTGAGAAAGCATCCACATATTTCTGGTTCCGGAAATGGTTACTACAGGAGTATCTTTAAGGATGCGTCCCGCATAATCACTCTTTAAGAATGAAATAATAGGAATAGATGGTGTGAGATACCATACCTGATACCCAAAAAGAATAAGGTCGTACTTTTTGTTCAGAATTTCTTCTGAAGGAGGAAGGATTTCTTTAGGAATCTGTAAATAAGATTCAGGAAAGGTGTTGAAAAATACATCACCTGGCCAGGGAAAAGGGAAGTCTTCCTTTAGCTGAATGTTGTAATACGTAACGTCATAAGCATCCTTTTTTGCTTCAAAAGGCTGGGCTATGTTTCTCACGATATCTTCGAGTTGTCCGGTTTGTGAATAATATATGACAAGTATATTTTTCTTCATTAGTTTTCTTTAGCGTTTACAAAAATATGTTTTTCATATTTATTATTTAGTTTTAAATACTTTTAATGATTCAGAACTAAATTTTAATGCATAATTATCACTTTCAAACGAAGTGTTTTTTGTATTTACAAAAATGATTGTTTCAGGGAGATCCTGAATGTCATTGAATGTAAAATGATCATGTGAGACAATAAGTACATCAATCTTTTTGTTCACTTCCGAAAGATCTTTTATATACTGTATCTTTCTTCTTTTTACCAGGTAGCTGTGGGCGGCTATTGCTCTTTTTTCATCATTTTTTATCAGAGAAAAAACTCTTCGGCTTGCCTGGTATAGCGTTAATAAAGCATCTTTCTGTCCGAAATCATCCGCCATATGAAGAATGTTGGCTTCATGGGAAATATGCTTATTCATTTCGAAATATACTGATTTATTGGTATTGAAATCTTCTTTTACTTCTTTTACCACTTCACTGTCCTTATACAGGTAGCTCAGGAATAATTTCTTTTTAAAATAATTTTCATCCTCAATCTCTTCTCTCAGTTTTGCAAATTCTTCTCTGAAGTAGGCATTGATCTTCTTGGTTCTTTCAGAATAGTTTTTACCAAAACTGATGTCATCTTTGCTGATTCTGTTCCCCACTTTTACGGTAATGCTTCCGTCATAGATTATAAAATCTCCTTTCGGTAATACCTCAGAGTTTCCGTGGATATAGAGTGGAAGAATATCCAGACCGAACTGCTCGGCAAGATAAAATGCTCCTTTATGGAATCTTTTCACATCATTGGTGTAAGAACGCTCTGCTTCAGGGAAAACAACCAGGGAATATCCTTGTTCAATTTTTTCTTTCAGTTTTTCCATTCCATTCTCGATTCCCTGTGAAACAGGATAAAAGCCCAATGCCCGTACCAGTTTTCCAAAAACAGGAGACTGATATACCCAGTCATTCACAAGGTAAATGATTTTATGGGTAGCCATTGCTATTGCCAGGGTATCAAGGAAAGACGTATGATTGGCAATAATGACAGCAGGTTTACTGAAATCTTCCCATGTATTTTTAATGACCTTCTTTTTTACAAATGGATTGGAATAAAGGACAGAAGTTAAAAATCTGGCTAAAATAAGTTTGATAATATCCAGGGTTTTTCCTTTGGAATTTTTAACAAAGAAGCTTCCAAATGCTGAAAATATAAGACCTCCGATTCCATAATATAAAAATGAGAAGATTGAAATAAACGAGAGTCTGAAGGTGATTGGAGAAAGTCCTTTTTTGGCCCGGTTCGTAATGAATAATCTGAACCAGAAAGGATATAATGTAGAGGTAATAATAATCACAGAAAACATTCCTATCAGAGCCACGAGTGCTAAAGAATGCAGAGCCGGATGCTTGGCAAAAATCAGAGATCCGATAGACAGAATAGTCGTGAAAACGGCAAGAATAATGGATGTTCTGTAAGTTGGCAATTCATTTTTTCCCGTGGTATGTTCTTTTTGCATAGCCTGTGTCAGGAAAATACTGAAGTCATCCCCAACTCCAAATACAAGAGTACAGACAACGGTACTGAAGATATTTAATTCAAGTCCCAGAAAATAAAGAATTCCAGCTGTCACAATACCTGTCAGGACAATTGGGAACATGGTCAGGATTGTTAATTCAAAATTTCTGAAGAAAACAATGATTGTTAAAACGATGGCAAGAAGAGAATAATTAATCAAGGTATTGAAATCCCTTTTCAGGAGTCCAAGGAAATTCTCGTTCATCTGCTGGCGGTCAATGGCAATGGCATCATGTTTCTTCTCAATATCTTTAATGAAAGTATCCCGTTTGTTTTCGTTCACTTTCACAACATTGGAAACGGTGTAAAAACCATTTTCGTTGCTCATGAATTCTGAAATCTGAAGTGCTTTCACTTTTTGATAGTCTTTTAGACTTAATGCAGTGTAGTTTTTATGCAAAGCTTCATTAAAACTGTCAAAAGCAGAACTGTTGAACCCGAATTTATTTCCGTTACTGACCAGCTCGGTAATGGTCTGATTCTTTTTCTGGTTATTCCAGAATTGGTTCCAGTGGTCAATCTTTTTTTGTTGGTCTTTTTCTGAAAGCACGATACTTCCGATAGAATTATAGCTTAAAATTTTACCTTCTTTCTTCTCTTTTTCAAGGAAGCTGCTGAGTTCGGAATTTCTGGTTAATGCCTCTTCTTCAGAATTTCCATAAGAAATAGTATAGATTGATTTTGAAGTGATATCGGAAAGTTTCTGCAGTTTTGCTTCACTGATTTTTAATTCTTTTGGAATATAATTCAGATCACCGATATCTTCATTAAAGCCTACATGTCTGAATCCGAACAGGCAGGCAAGAATGATAATGGAACATCCTATGATTAAAGGTTTGTTTTTCTCATAAGGATAAGAGCCAATTCTATCGATAAAATTGGTGTTAAGATGTTCTTTTTCTTTTGGTTTATAAAGTTGAGGAACAATAATTAATGCTGAGATTGAAGAAAGAATAACTGTAATGGCTGCAAAAAGGCCTAAATCTTTCAGTGCTTCAGAGCGTACAAAAACCAGGCACAGGAATGAAACGGCGGTCGTTGCACTGCTCAATACAATAGGTTGGGTGATTTCTTTGTAAAGCTCTTCAATATTGTTGTTGTGTTTGTAATGTGTCAGAATATGCAGGGCATAATCTATCGTAATCCCTATCAGAATAGCGCCTACACTTAATGAAATTGCAGAAATCTTATCTTTGATAAAATAAAGGATTAAGAGGGCAAGCAATACCGAAAACACCGTGGGCAAAAACACAATGATGGGTGTAAAGATATTTCTGAAGTAATAGATCAGAAGGATTAAAAGTACCGTCATGGAAATGACTACCGTGTTCTGTATGTCTTTTTTGATTTGTTTCGCATTGGCCACAGCAATCACCGGAGAGCCGAAATAGCTGATCTCTGTTTTTCCTTTGAACTGTTTGTTGATATGGTCTTTGATGGAATTAAGCTGATCTATAAAAGCTTCATTTGCTTTTGTATCATTGCTTTTGTTCCTGGGGTCAATGAAAAGTAAGAGGTTTTTACCATCTTTGGTTACAATATAGCTGTCTTCGAGTTTGAAGTCTTTGCTGATATTTAAAGCATTTAATTTTTTGATTCCTAAAAAAGTAAGTCCCAAAGGATCTTTTTTAATAAACTCTTTGGTGACAAGACTTGTGGGAGAAACCAGTGAGATGTAATTGTTTTCTACCTGTTTCGCAATGCTGTTTTTCTGAAGTTTCCGGTCAATTTCTTGATAATCATTCTCATTAAGGAATAAAGGAAGGTTCTGGCTGACAAAATCAAAGGTTTCAGAAATCTCATTATCATTCACTTTACCCTGAACAGAACCGATATACTTTTGTAAAGGATCAATTTTTTTGAGGAAAGTATCTGCGGTTTCGGAAAGCTGGAAGCTGTCTTCTCCGGATTTATTCTCTATAATAACAATAATTTTATCCGAAAAATTGAGCTGTTTAAGAACCTTGGCTGTAAGATCTGATTTTTCATTTTTAGGAATAATCTGATTGATGTCTTCCTCAAAATTAATCTTTGACGCAAAGAATAAGCATAAAACGGCAATTCCCAAAGCTGTCAGTACAGATAGGGTTTTATTTCTGGAAATCAGATAATATAAAAATATAAAAAAGCGATGCATTGCATTTAAATCAAGTCTGCAAATTTAATTTTTTAAGCATTAGTTCAAAATAGTTAGCGATAAGTTTTGACTGAAAATCAATAAAATATTCTAGGAAGAATGAAAAAATATTCTACTTTTGCAAAAGTTCCCTTTTGAAAAAATGTATTTTCAACCACCATTATTATTAAAAAAATAAGAATCTGTTTTTAGATATGTTGAAAAGAAATGATGAAAAAATAAACGGATTTCTATTTGTAATAGTACTTCCGCTTCTGTTGTTTGCCATGTCTTATTACGGATTTGAATCTTCCTATACAAGGCTGAAAACATCAGAGACTACTCCTGACTTTTTATTTTCCTCCGTATATGCTTACAGAGTGATTCCTAATTATCTGAGTGTACAGATGACAGATCTGATGTACAGTCTGATCAACGGACCCCTTTCTTTCTTCAAAGATTTTTTATCAAAAAACGGAACCCCTTTTTATCATGGGCTTTTCCTGATGAACAGTGTGTTCTTTGTTTTATGTTCTTTGATTTTGAATGCCGTTTTTCAATTGAAGTCAATAGGACTTCTGCTGAATCTTAATGCGAGAAGGATTATTCATCTCTTATCCGTGTTTTTCATTGTGATCACACAGTATGCACCGACAAATTGTGATACTATTGCACTATTCTGCTATCTGGCAGGTGTTTTTTTAACCCTGAAATATTTAGATACCAGAAAAAATATTTTCTTTTATATTCTCATTGGTCTTGTCGGGCTTTCTACTTTGGTAAGGGAAACAGCCTGCTTGAACATTGCTTTTTTTGCAGCGGTATTTTTTAATATTGATGAATTGAAAAAAGGAAATTATCAGGTAATCTGGAAAATTATACCATTGGTTATTGCTTTTCTGATTCCTTATCTGGGATTGAGAGCATTACTTGTTCAGGACGAAACTACTTTTGTAGAAGGGTTTTATATTAACAGAAACTTTTCCAGTCCTTTCAATCTTGCGGGATTGGTCTTTGCATTAATTGTGATTTATTTTATATACAGGCTGTGTACAGAAGAAGAAAACAGGAGTGTTTTTGGAAAGTATTTTTTCTTTTCCATTCCTTATCTTCTTATGATTACTTTAGTGGGGCTTTTCTGGGAAGTGAGGCTTTTCCTGCCTTTAATTCTGACCGGAATAATCACAGTATATCATCAGTTTAAAAAAACACCAGAGATTTAGCATGAGTTTACTACATCCATATTATTTAATTGCAATTGTCTATATGCTGTTCTTCAGTGTTCAGGAAGTGTATGGAAAGAAGGTTGATAAAAAGTGGTTCTGGTTCCTTGCTGTTTATTTTATTATTATCGTTGGTCTTAGAGACAGCGTAGGCCCGGATTACGGAAGTTACAAGGGGATTTATATTTACTCTGATACCAAAAGCTATTACAGTATCTTTATGAAGATGCTCCATATGGAGGGTACGGAAGCCCTGGATGTGGAATGGCTGTATACTTTGATTAATAAGGTTCTTCTCAATTTTTTTGATGCTCCTTTTTATATGCTGACGCTGGTTATTGCCATTTTTGCGATGATCTTTAAAGTAGAATATACAGAAGACAATACTTTTTATCCCTTTACTTTTACGCTGTTTATGTTTATTCCTAACTTCTTTATCGGGGAGAGTGGGCAGATCAGACAAAACCTGGGAACTTTTATTGCTTATTTTGCGATACGGTATATTAAAGAGCGGAAATTCTGGCATTATCTATTTTTTATATTTATAGGATCAGGTATCCATAGTGTTTGTTACTTATTCCTTCCTATGTATTGGCTGGCACGTGTTCCGTTAAACAAGACGATAATGCTGATTATGATTGTAGGCTCTGTCTTTTTATCTCCGTTTGAAATATATAGGAGTTTTGGGAGTTTCTTAGATGGGATGGCTTCTGATAGTACCTTGGTAGAAGGTTTCAATGGGTATATGGATGAAACTGTACAGCGATTGAATGGTGGTGTTGGGATTCCGGAGGTAATGATGGCGATCCTTACTTTCTTCCTTTTTGTTTTTGATTCTAAGATGAAAGAGCTCTACCCTTATTACGAATATCATAGAAACTATGCTGTAATTGGGATCTGTCTTTACTTTATTTTTAGAAATAATCCTATTTTCTCGTCGAGACTTGCAGGAGCATTCATCGGATTCTCCTATATCATTATTCCTAATGCAATGTATGCTGTTTCCGGAAGGGTTAAAAATATCATTTACGCATTTATCATTTCACTGGTTGTCTTCAATTTTGTCATCTTCTCCATCTTTAATAATATTAAGGCTGGAAGATTTTCGATAGATCTTTATAGAAATCATATTCTTCCATAGCATTTTGAACATTAAAATATAAAGACAGCTTCGGGCTGTTTTTTTTTATGTAAAAAAGATTTTGGGTATTTGTACTGTTTATCATGTTTTGTTTTGTATTATTAATAACATAATTAAAATACTTTGTTTTTATTTATAAAATAAATCTCTTTTCATTGAAATAGGCGTAAAAATTGCATTCCGCTAATCACACTAAAACCTTAAGGTATGAAAAGATTAACTGGAAAATTAGCGGCAGTTATCTGCCTTGTATTATTGGGGGTCTGTTCTAAGGCTAATATCATAGGAAACCTTCCCTCAGCAGCGTATATAAGAACGGTATGGTATGCTAAGAACATCGACTCATTGAAAAGACCAGTCCATGAATTGACAACATTATTTCTTCCGGACTGGAAAAAAGCTCCTAACAGTTATATTTTTGATCCCAATCAGAATAGCGAAGGATTATTGATTCCCGTAAAGAAAGCCTATGCAATGTGGGAAGGAGGCGGATATCTTAACGGAAGCGGTATTCCGTCGGGTACAGTAACAGCAGATGTTTTATGGGAAGACGTTCATGGGCTTATAAAGTCCGGAGTAAACTACGCCCTTGAAATAATGGGAACAGGGCAGGATGCTAAGATAAAGGTTCCTGTCAACAAAGTGAAAAAGGGAAATGCTGTGATTGCTCTTAAAGTAAACGGCGAAATTTATTGGAGCTGGCATATCTGGGTGACGGATGATCCTACGAATGGAGTAACTTATAGAAGTTTCAATAATGTCAAAAGGATGAAATCAGACGGAACCACTGAAGTTATTCCAGACTCCGATTGGAAATGGATGGATAGGAATCTGGGCGCAATTACAAGTTCTATCACGGCATCAGACTGGAACCGAAGTATCGGACTTCTCTATCAATGGGGACGAAAAGATCCCATTCCGCCATTGGTTACAAGAGGAAACGATTTCTACGAAGCTTCAGGATCTATAGGCAGAGTGAGGCATAGAGGGGCTAAAAATATGACCAATGCTGTAAGTATTGATGATCTCAGGAAGTTTGTTCTGCTTTCTACTGCAGAGGTTACCAATAATATGAGGCTTTCAGTAAAAAATCCTTTGAGCCTTATCTATGTCAATAAAGATGATAATTCAGGTCAGGCTTACTATAATAATAATTTTAACCTTCCTGTCAATTGGTTTGGTAAATCTACTACCTTGCCGAGTAACAGGCTTTCAGAACTCAATCTTTGGTCAGACAATGCACAAGGAAAAATTGAAAGTATTTACAATACGGATGACAAAACTAAACCTTATAGAGATAAATCTCCTTATGACCCATGTCCTAATGGATGGCGTATACCTTCAATGCTGGTGGCGAATCTGGCCTCAGGATCCTATGTAGATGATATAAGAATAGATTTTTCGCCTTTCGGGGTGAAAACCAATATGGCGAGAAATGTTTTTGAAGCCAATAAATATCATATCATAAAACCTACTGATGCAGGAATTCCAGCCTTTATGACAGGGTTTAGGATTTATCCCAATCTTGGCTTTGATCTATCGGCAGTAGGAGGATTTAATATGGGGATTTTTCCCGGAAGCGGACAGCTTATCAGAGGTGCTCATCTAGGACAGTACAGTGATCAGCATCATATTGCATTGTGGACGGCTACTTTGACTCGATTGTTTGATGCTTCTCCGGCTGTTACGGTAAGAGGGCTTTCCATGATTCCGGATAAAACACAGCCTGATGTTCCGGATGCTAATTATCCTAATATTAAAGGACGTTATTATTACTTTCCAATGTCCGGAATGTATACCTCAGATGCTAACGGTTGCAGATGTATAAAAGATCCGCTATACACCATTAATGATTATGATTTTCCAACAGAATACCTGCCAGTAGCCACAGAATTCAAAGAAGGTTTCAATAACCCGAATACGTATCAGGTTGTTAAAAGCGAAACAGCCACTATTATTGAAATTCCGGTCAGTAAAGCGTTCTCTGTACAAAGCGGGTTGTTGGGTAATATTGAGATATTAAATCCTTCCAGTTTTACTAATTTAAAAACCAATGTGCTATGGACTACCAATACCTCTCTTATCAGCAGAATTCTAATGGTGAATCCTTCACCTTCATCATTGCAGGATATTATTAATTCTAAAATATCTGTAGAAATTGCACCTAATGAAAGTGGAAATGCTGTGGTAACATTGCATAATGGTGATGTATCTTCACCTATATATTGGAGCTGGCATATCTGGGTTACGGATTCTCCCGTAGGATCTTATTCTTATATTACAGAAGTTCCGGAAGCCGTTACAAATTATGTGAACTATGTCAACAAAGCTGATATTGCATTACAGACAGTCTTTATGGATCGTAATCTCGGAGCAACAGATGCTTTTCCCAACATTGTCAATCCTCAGGCGCCCACTGCTGATGAACTGTTAAAAATACGTACCTCTACCGGACTGCACTATCAATGGGGTAGAAAAGATCCTATTCCTCCATTCCAGTATGCCGATAATAGAAGCTTTTATAATGTGTTTCTGGGAACTCCTGGTCCTAAAGGAACGGTTTCATACACTACGCTTGATCAGTCTGAATATAACAACCTTTCAGGAAACTATATTATACCTTATAACACGTATGCAACAGCATCAAACGTACAGTTAACCGATAAACCCGCAGATAAAATCTCCAAAATATTATCCTATTCTGTGAAAAATCCTCTGGTATATATGATCCCAAGTACATGGGCACCTTACAACAGTGCAACACCCAATTATACGAACGGTACAGACTGGCTGGCACAGGAGCCTAATTTAGCGCCTGACAGATGGGGAAGAGGAGGTGGCAAATCACCTTTTGATCCTTGTCCTGAAGGATGGAGGATTCCTGATCTGACCAGTGTGGCTTTGGTTTCAGGTGCTGATTTCGGGCAAACTCCCTGGTATAAAAAAGATAAGAATGTTGCCACATCATATAGTATTGCGACTGATTATTTGGGAGCGAGAGTGAGAAATTCGGCCAATGCTACAGTAGGGTATTTGTTTAACAATCCGGCTTATCCCATAGGAAACTATCCTGATTCCGGATCAAGAGGTTTCAGAAGTGTTATTGCCAATCAGACTTCACAGGGAACGTTCAATGTTCTCAACTTTCAGTATCCGGCTGTATGGACGGATGCTTTAAATTCAAATTATATTGGAAGGTCTATTAATGTCTTGTTTGATGCAGCTTCTACCACCAATAGAATAATGGTCTTTCATGATAATAATGACCCGTACTTCGGAACGGGATGCCGATGTGTGAAAATAGAATATGATGCTAATGGTAATGAAGAAGGTCCGGCCTCAAAAACGAATGCAATGTCCAAAGAACCTAGACTGAGTAAGGTAAATCCTGAACTAAAAATTAAGAATAACAAAATTTCTTTATACCCAAGTCCTTTTTCTAATATCCTTTACATCAGGGCTACGGTGGATAAAGAATACCGTTTTCAGATTTTTAATGCCCTCGGTCAGCTTGTGAAATCAGGGCAGTTTGTCAATAATCAGACAGATCTCTCTTCTTTAAGTGCAGGAGTGTATCTAATAAGAATAAATAATTCAGAAGCAACTGTAAAAATTATAAAACAATAAACCGTAACAAAAAGAGTTGAAAAGCAGAATGAGGTTTCTTGTTCTGCTTTTTTATATAGAGCATATTTCTTGCATCTATTATGGCTGGTAAAAAATTCTATATCATTCAGTGTTGATAATTGCATAACAGTCTAAAACCTATACTACAAAGGATTTGTTTCTTCAAAAAGTGGATGCTGAAAGAGAGTATAAACCACTTCGATTGTTAAATTAAACCCGTTTAACAAAAAGTATATAATAAAAAAGCTTTACTTTTGCAAAAATTTTTAGTTAGAATGTCGAAAAATTTAGTAATCGTAGAGTCCCCGGCAAAAGCAAAAACTATTCAAAAATATCTAGGAAAGGATTTTGAAGTAAAATCCAGTTTCGGACATATCCGGGATCTTCCTAAAAAAGGAATGGGGATAGACCTTACTACATTCAGTCCTGATTACGAAGTTTCAGCAGACAAAAAGAAATTGGTAACCGAATTAAAGGCTGCCGTAAAGAAAGCTGATATGGTATGGCTTGCTTCCGATGAGGATCGCGAAGGAGAAGCTATTGCATGGCACCTTGCGGATGAATTGAAGCTGAAGCCTGAAAACAGAAAAAGAATTGTTTTCCACGAGATTACCAAAAACGCCATTCTAAAAGCAATTGACAATCCAAGAGATATTGATCAGAACTTAGTCAATGCCCAGCAGGCAAGAAGAGTGCTGGACAGAATCGTAGGTTTTGAAATGTCACCCGTTTTATGGAAAAAAGTAAAGCCGGGACTGTCTGCAGGTAGAGTACAGTCTGTAGCAGTGAGATTAATTGTTGAAAGAGAAAAAGAAATCCGTGAATTCAAGCCGAAAGCAAGCTTTAAACTTGACGGGATTTTCCTAAATAAAACAGAGCAGGAAATTGCTGCAAAGCTGAAAAAAGACTTTGAAAAAGAAGAAGAGGCAGAAAAATTCCTGGAGCAGGCGAAAACTACAGAATTTAAAGTTCTGAATGTAGAAACCAAGCCAGGTACACGTTCGGCTTCCGCTCCGTTTACAACTTCTACATTACAGCAGGAAGCTTCCTCAAGACTTGGATATAATGTAACCAATACCATGCGTCTGGCGCAGAGGCTTTACGAAGAAGGGTTTATTACCTATATGAGAACAGACTCCGTAAACCTTTCCCAGGAAGCCATTGAAGGTGCTAAAAAACAAATTGTATCAGAATACGGAGCAGAATATTCTTCTCCAAGAAACTATACCACAAAATCTGCTTCAGCACAGGAAGCGCACGAAGCGATCCGTCCTACGGATTTTGGCGTAAAAACTGTAGCTGATGCACAATTAAACAGACTGTATCAATTAATTTATAAAAGAACACTGGCTTCTCAGATGGCTAATGCCAAAATTGAAAAGACAGTGATCGAAATAGGAAATACATCATTGCCGCATCATTTTGAAGCACAGGGTGAGGTAATTATATTCGATGGTTTCCTGAAGGCTTACGGCATTGTAAAGACAGAGGATGAAGATGAAGAAAACAACGATAAACTGTTGCCGAAAGTAACTGTAGGAGAAATATTGAACTATAAAACAATTACTGCTACTGAAAAATTCACAAGACCAAGTGCAAGATATACTGAAGCCGGATTGGTGAGAAAACTTGAAGAATTAGGGATTGGGAGACCTTCTACTTATGCTCCTACCATTCAGACCATTCAGAACAGAGAGTATGTAGATAAAAGAGAAATCGAACCACATACCCGTGAAGTGATCAAAATGTCTTTAGTAAAAGATAAGATCAAAAAAGTAGTTCTTGAAGAAAAATTCGGAGGTGATAAAAATAAATTCATTCCTACAGATATTGGTGAAGTTGTCAATGACTTCTTAACAGATAACTTCAGAGAAATCCTTGACTACGGTTTCACAGCAAGGGTAGAAGAAAGTTTTGACGAAATTGCGAGTGGCGACCAGAAATGGAAGGAAATGATGACGAATTTCTACTCAAAATTTCACCCGAGAATTGAAGATGTAGAAGAAAATGCAGACCGTGCAACAGGAGATAGATTATTAGGAGTAGATCCAAAGACCGGTAAAAATGTTCATGCAAGAATCGGAAGATTTGGAGCAATGATCCAGATTGGAGAAACGGATGATGAGGAAAAACCAATCTTTGCTTCATTAATGACAGGCCAGAATATCGCAACTATTACTTTCGAAGAAGCAATGGAACTGTTCAAGTTGCCTTTTGATTTAAGTGAAGTTGACGGACATCCGGTTTCTGTAGGAGTAGGAAGATTTGGACCTTATGTTAAATGGGGAGAAACGTATATCAGTATTCCGAAAGGTGAAGATCCGCTTTCTGTAGATCAGAAACGTGCAGAGGAAATCATCAATGAAAAGAAAATTGCTGATGCTCCTATTGCAACATATAAAGGAGAACCTGTAACAAAAGGAACAGGAAGATTCGGACCATTTATCAAGTATAAAGATATTTTCGTGAACGTTCCAAAGAGATATGATTTTGAAAATCTTTCTCAAAGCGATATCAATGAACTGATTGATGCTAAACTGGAAAAAGAAGCCAACCGATACATCCAGCAGTGGGAAAAAGAAAAGATTTCCATTGAAAACGGAAGATGGGGACCTTTCATCAAGTTCGGAAAGGCTATGTTTAAAATTCCTAAGAAAGCTGACGATACAAAATATGATGCAGAGGAATTAAAAGAACTTTCTTTAGATGAGGTTAAAAAATGGATTACAGATCAGGATCCTAAAGCTTTTGCAGAAAAGAAAAAACCTGCAGCTAAAAAAGCTACTACAACAAAGAAAACAACAGCAGCAAAGAAACCAGCTGCCAAAAAGAAATAATATTTTATTAAATAGAAAGCCGTTGACAAATTGTTAACGGCTTTTTTATTAGATCCTAATTGTAAAGAAAATATTTCTCCCTTTATTTTCTCATTAAATTTTTAACTTTGGGAGCTTAAAAACTAATATAACAACCTGAAACATCATTTTAAAATTGAGTCTTATGTATAAAATTCTATCTATTTTAGGGCTTTTTATCACTTTGAATGCCTTTGCCCAGGAAAATCTGCTGGATACATCGTATGGTTTAAGCAGTGGATCTACTGATTTTGCATTTTATAATGGCAGTCAAATGTCTGGAGGACTGCAGATACAATCCACAACCCAACTTCCGGATGGAAAAATTTTAGCGGTAGGCAGTAACTTTATTGCCCGTTTTACCGCCAATGGAGTGTTAGATACTTCTTTTTCCAATGGGACTGGATATAAACTTTTCTCTCAGGGATATTATGGTAAGATAAAACCTGCAGGAGATGGCAATTATATTATCATGGATGTTGGGTATGGGGCTGTTCAGAAAATAGATGAAAATGGAAATTTTGTAAATAGCTTTACTCCGTTTAATCTGTCCGCATCCTATGCTGACATAGATATTGATCAGAATGGCAAAATTTATCTTCTGAAATATACCACTTCCAACGCCGGTTCAGATTTTAGCCTTGCACGTTTTTTACCAAACGGAACTCCGGACACTTCTTTTGGAAACGGAGGAACGCTTGCTTTAGGTCTTGCTTATAAATACAGGAGGGTTATTGTAAAAAATAACAATGAAATATTTATAGCAGGTCAGAAAATGGTGGCGGTGAGTGATCAGAGAATCGTTATTACAAAACTTCAGTCTGACGGAAGCCTTGATCCTTCTTTTGGAAATGCGGGAACTTTCCAGTATTCCTATGGTCAGAATATAGATGGGAGTGCTCACCTTATGTTTCTGGATAATGGGAAAATCTTAGGATTTACTTCCGGGAGTATTTGTAATGGGAATAATTGTTTTGGACTTGTTACGTATCGTTTGAATGCAGACGGAACTTTAGATACTACATTTAAAAATACAGGAATAATTGTTACTCCTGTTCAGTCTGATTCAACCCCGATAAAGGTGGCGCGTCTTGCAGACAATACATTTATGGTTTCAGGAACAGGCTGGTACAATACCTATGCTTTGAAGATGGATGAAAATGGCGATCTGGATAATTCCTTTGGGCTAAACGGTAAAATTATTACTCCGCAAATGCTGAACAAGAATGTATACAATAAAGGATTCGAATTGTATGGGAACTCCATTGTGCTATTTGGAATCTACTCTATTTGGTATGGATCGCAAACCAAATATGTAGGGACAGCCCGTAAATATTTTTTTAATGCAAGCAGTCTAAAAACTTCAGAAGTAGCATTGAATAGCGTGAAGCTCTACCCAAATCCGGTTAAGGATTTTCTACATATTACTTCCAGTGAAAAAATAATGAGCTATGACATCTACGATACAAATGGACGAGTTGTATTGCATCTGGAACCTAATCAATTACAGGATAAAATTAATTTAAGTAATCTGTCATCGGGTGTTTATTTTATTGATATTCAGATGGTAAAAGAAAGAGTGGTGTCAAAATTTATAAAAAATTAACTAAGAAATAATTCTATATCTTACTAAAAGTCTTCTTCAAGGAAGGCTTTTTTTGTATGTTTGTTACATCAAGCAGTTAATCAATTATTACATTTCAAATTAAAATATGGATTTCGAAGACTTTATCATTTCACCAAGAAATTTCAAAACAGAAAGCTGGCAGATAGGAAGTCGGATTACTAAGGATATCAAGGAAGATAGTATTGTTCTTTTATTTGTATCAGACTACAGAGGCGCAGGCGGAGATGCAGAAGTACAGGATTTTACAGCAGTAAGAAAAGAATTTTATAAGCTTTCTCAGATGGACTTCGAAATTCCTGTTGTAGATCTTGGGGATTTGGTTTCCGGGAAATCCGTGCAGGATACTCACTATATCTTGCAGGAAGTGCTGTCGGCATGTCATTATAAAAGAGCTATTCCCGTGATTATTGGAGGGTCCAATGATTTTGCTTTTTCATTATTTTCAGCATTGAATTTTCACAAGAAAAGCATCAATTATACCCAGATCAGTAATATTATTTCTCTTCAGCAAGGAGAAACAATCAATGAACATACTTTTTTAAGTAAGATTTTTGGGGCGAAGAATTTTTCCATTAAAAATTATCATCATCTGGGGTATCAGAAACATTTAAATGAAATGGATTCTGTAAGACTCATCAAAGAAGTAGAGTTTGATATTATCCGACTGGCTGAAATGATGAATTCCACAGAAAAAACAGAACCTTTCTTCAGGAAAGCAGATCTTGTTACCGTAAATTGTGATGCTATTGAAAGCTTTAGCGAACCTTTTTCCATGAACCCACAGGTAAATGGGTTGAACAGAAGAGAAATCTGCGCCTACATGAAAGAAATCGGATTGAGTGAAAACCTTAAATCTGTAGGGATTTTTAATTATAATATTTACTCGGAAAACCAACTGAATCATCAGCTTTTAGCACAGATGCTGTGGTATCTGATTGAAGGAATCAATATCCAGCATTCCCATCCGAAAGAAAGACATTATGAGCTGTTCTATGTTTTGATAGATGACAGACAATATGCATTCAGACGGGATACTTTCAGTAATTTATGGTATTTTGGTGATGATGAAAATATAGAAAACTGCATTCCATGTTCCAGAAAAGATTTTGATGAAGCTAAAAAAGGCTGGCTGAATGCAAGACTGACGAAAATTTAATGTATGACAAATGTTCCCTCAAGAGTATCCATTATCGTTCCCGTTTATAATGTTGAAAATTATCTGACACAATGCCTTGATTCTCTGGTGAAGCAGAGTCTCTCTGATATTGAGATTATTGTAGTGAACGATGGGAGTAAGGATAACTCTGAAAAAATAATTAAAGAATTTGCACACCAATATCCTGAAAAAATAAAAGCTTTTACCAAAGAAAATGGAGGTTTAAGCGATGCCCGTAATTTTGGGATTGACAGAGCTGCCGGTGATTACATCGGTTTTGTAGACAGTGATGACTATGTCACCGAAACCATGTTCGAGGAAATGTTTCTTTTAGCCGAGAAGCATCGGGCCAAAATGGTCATCTGTAATATCCAGAAAGTGGATGAGAACGGAAAGATTATTCAAAAACTGACTCAGCTTCCCAATATGCCGGAGAAGATAGCCCTTGAAGATAACTTTTCAGTATTTTCGGATATCAGCTACTTTGCCTGCAATAAATTATTCAAAAAAGAACTTTTTAATCAGAGAAGATTTAAAAAAGGGGTTCATTTTGAAGATATTCAGCTTATTCCACAGCTTTTGCTGGAATGTGAAACCATTGCGCAGACTCAGAAGTTCCATTATCAGTACCTCGAACGTACCGATTCTATTACAAAAACCCACACAGAAAAAGGACTTGATATCCTAAAAGCGGTGTCTGATGTAGAGAAAGTATTCCGAGAATCCCCCTATTCCCACAAAAATAAAGAATTGAAAAATTTTCAGATTTTTGAAGGAATTTACTCGTTTTTGGCCTATCTGGCGTATGTCAAAAAAGAAGAATTATTCTACAGTATGTCTGATCAGTTAGTCCTTTTTATGAAGGAAAGACAAATAAAAATTCAAGATATATTGAAGTATAGTCGTTTTGGTAAGAATTATCTTTTATCTTTGCCTTTGAAGAAAAAGATTTTTTATCTGTTATTTTTTGCCGGACAGAAAAGATTGATAAGAAAATTGATTTAGTAAACACAAATGTAAGTACTATTGTTTCGGTCAATAGAAAATGATAATGAAGTTCTTATACGTTCTGTTATGGTTTTTTATTTAGGAGATACAAGTGCTGAATAAGAAGAAAATGAAAAATTTTGAATTGTTCTTAAGCGGATCGGGAATACCTATTTTCTATATAAAAATAGGACTGGGTTTCGTGTTCTCCTTTTTAATTACTTTTTTTTCTATTCCTACCATTGTCAAGATTTCTAGAAGAAAGAATCTGATGGATGAGCCTGGAATAAGAAGCTCTCACCTTAGAGAAATTCCCAACCTGGGAGGAATTGCCATCTTTTATTCTATAGGAATCTGTGCCTCAATTTTTGCCTATGAATTATTTGATCTCTATAAATTCTTATTTGCCTCATTGATTATCCTGCTTTATGTAGGAGTAATGGATGATATTGTTGTCATGAGAGCCTACAAAAAACTTGTTGCACAAATTGTGGTGTCTTCATTGGTGGTTATTGGCTCAGATATTAGAATCAGAAGCTTATTTGGAATATTTGGCGTATATGAACTGGAGTATTTTGTAAGTGTGATTTTCAGTATTGTAACGTTTATTATTCTGATTAATGCATTCAACCTGATTGATGGAATAGATGGATTGGCAGGAGGATATTCTGTTATCTGCAGCGCTTTATTCGGGATCAGCTATTACCGTTTAGGAGAATATAATTATCCGCTGGTTGTGCTATCCATTATTATTATTGGAACAGTACTGGCATTTTTATATTACAATTTATCAAATTACAGGAATCGTAAAATATTTATGGGCGATACAGGTTCTATGCTGCTGGGCTTTTTATTAGCTTTTACCTCCATTTGTTTTATCGATATTTTTATCGATAAAAAACTGATAGATGTTCCAAGATATCACCTTCAGTCTGCTCCTGTGGTAGCAGTAGCCATTTTGATTCTTCCGATTGTAGATACATTAAATGTGATCATGGTAAGGCTTTATAACAAAAAATCGCCATTTGATGCTGATAAAAACCATATTCATCATAAGCTGCTAAAATTGAATCTTACCCATCGAAGATCTACTTTTTATATTATTCTTTTCTATTTAATGATTGTAGGAGTAGCTTATTATTTAAGACACATTGATATCAATCTTTTATTACTGGTGATTGTCTCACTGGGTTTTTTTGGTGCTTATTTACCAGATTTGCTATATCGATTAAGAAATAACAAAAATTAACAATTAAATATTACTTTTGTAAACAATATTATATATATATGATGAAAAACTTTAAATATTTATTTTTAATATTCCCTCTTTTAGTTACCTCATGTATTACAACAAAGGATGTCAGATATCTGCAGCCCAGTGAGAGTCTCGTAATTAATGAAGAAGGTCTTGTTCCCTACAACATCCCTGTGTACAGGATTACCAAAAATGATATCCTTAACCTTAATATTGTGACCACTCCAAAAGGAGATGCCGCACAGTTTTATTCATCTTACAATTCCTCGGGGGGAATTGGAGCAGGAACTGGAACTGCAATAAGTCCCGCCATGTCAGGTGGTGGTTCTGCAGGAGGAGCAATAGGTTCTAATTCTGGTGCAAGCAGAGGAGGAAATATGAATTTTTATTTTAATGGACTGAAAGTTGACACCAATGGGGATGTCAATGTCTTTGGAATTGGATATGTAAAAGCGGAAGGAAGAACATTAGAAGATATCAGAAAAGAAATTCAGGAAAAAGTAAATGAAAATTTCCAGGAAGGGAAATCTGAGGTGCGACTGAATACGGACGGGATTACTTATTATATTCTTGGTGACGTAGAAACTACAGGACTTTCAGGAGAGAAAGTTGCCCATAAAAATACCCTTACCATTACTGAAGCTTTAGCCATTAATGGAGGACTGAACAGAACGATCGACAAGAAAGAGATCGTGATCCACAGAAAACTTCCCGAAGGAATCAAAATTGCTAAAATAGATCTTACCCGCGAAGATCTTATGAATTCTCCTTTCTATTATGTACAGAACGGGGATGAAATCTACCTGAACACAAGAGCAAAAAGCTTGAATGGATTCGGAAAAGATCCTATCCAGACTTTAACGACAGGAGTTTCGGTAATTACTACGGCATTGTCTATTTATTTACTTCTTAAAAATCTTTAGTCATGATTCCAGAAAGAGTAACCGCTACAGAGAAGAATAATTCTCAGAAAGAAAAGTATGGATCGTTTGCGTTATTTGATTTAGAGCACTTTTTAAGAAGAATCCTTAAAAACTGGTACTGGTTTGTATTTATGTTTCTTATCGGATATGCTCTTGCATGGGGATACAGTAAATACTATGCACAAAATATTTATGCATCAGATTTGTCATTAAGTACTTCCAGTAAAGCATCTGAATATTTACCCACACAGGCTAATCAATCCATCAACTTCATCTGGGGAGATAATGGAAATCAGGATGGGATTTATCTGAAGAAAATGCTTTTATCAAGATCACACAACGAATTTTTGGTGAAAGAACTGGATCTTTTTGTCAATTATTCTACTAAGGGACTGATAAAATCCACTTACCTTGATAAAGATGATTCACCGGTCTTTCTTCAGATTGATAAAAAACATCTTCAACAGATTAATTATCCTATTACCCTGATACCAAAAGGGGATGGAGCGTATCAAGTGGTTTTACCGGAAGAAGGAGAATCCACAAACCTGTATAGTTATGAGTTAGAAGGTTTTCAAAGTATCAATCCATACAGCAGACCTACTGATAAAATCATTAAAATCAATGAGTGGTACAATTCTCCTAACCTGAGATTCAGACTTCTTAAAAATCCTGTTCCTGCTAAAATCCAGTTGGATAATATCATTGTAAACCTGAATTCGGTCAATGAGAGTGTTAATGAAATTGTTTCCACTACAGGCGTTGATTTTGATAAAGAAATCAGATCCATTATGATTATTACCAAAAAAGGATATAATCTTAACGGGACGGTTAATTTCCTAAATAAATCTGTTGCAGAACTACAAAAAAAGAGATTAGCAGATAAAAATATTGTTAATAAGAATACAGACGTCTTTTTAAAAGACAACCTGGATAATATCCGTAAAAAGCTGGATTCAAGTGCGAACGTACTGAATTATTTAAAAACTTCGGAAAAGCTTTATAACATTAAAGACCGAGATGAAAAATCTCTGGAGAAAATAAAAGAGCTGGAAGCTAAAAAAGCAGATATCATAAGCAAAATCAACTCTCTAAACAATATTAAAAATACCCTGCAGTCTCAAAATTTTGATAAAATGATTGGGACCAATGCAGCAGGTTTTGAAGATGGTTTGTTTTCAGCAACGGTTTCTGAACTTAAAGCTCTGTATATCAAAAAAGCAGAAATGGCTTCTATTTATAAACCGTCATCAGAGCCGATGAGAGAAATCAACAGGCTTATTGATGAGGCAAGAATGGGATCATCCAACAGCTTAAGAGGATATTATAACAGATATTATGATGAAATCAATAAAATTGATCATGATATTTCAGGAGCCAACTCAGATTTAGCTTCTTATCCTGAAAAAGAAAGAAAGTATCTGGACGCTGAGAGAGGATATAATATGATTGAGGCCACTTACAATAGCCTTTTGGGAAGACAGAGTGATACTAAGATGAGAATGGCAACCAATCAATCTGATATTACAGTGATTGACCCTGCTAAAAATTTGGGGCAAAGAGCTATAGGACCTAATGTGAAATTAGCGAAAACGGCCATTATTTCCGGACTGTTGTTGCTTCCATTATTGTTTATCTTTATTGGTGAAGTGTTTGATAGTAAAATCAGAAATATCAAAGAACTCTTAGGCGCTACGAAAATTCCACTTCTTGGGGTAATAGGAAATAACAGCAATGAAAATATGCTTACCGTTCTGGAGCAGCCGAAATCATCTGTATCAGAGGCCTTCAGGGGAATAAGAGCCAATATGAGATTCTTGATGGATAATGAAAGTGAAAAAGGTAAAGTTATTTTGATTACATCATCCATTGGTGGAGAAGGAAAAACTTATATTTCTATCAATCTGGCATCTGTAATAGGATTAAGTGATAAAAAAACAATCCTATTAGGAATGGACCTTAGAAAGCCAAAAATCTTTGGAGATTTTAAAATTGATAACAAATACGGTATTTCAAACTACCTTACAGGGGAAGTAGATATTGACCAGATTATTAATAAAACCAAGATTCCTAATCTTGATGTTGCTACTTCAGGTCCTATCCCGCCAAACCCTTCTGAACTTTTAATGAGCCAGAGAAATATCAGGTTTATAGAAGAACTTAAAGAAAAATATGATTTCATTATTATAGATTCGCCACCTGTAGGTCTTGTGGCTGATTCATATGAACTCATGAAGCATTCTGATGCTAATATCTATGTAGTTCGTCATGAATATACAGAAAAATATATGCTGAAAATGATTACTGAAAAGTATCATAATGATGAAGTTAATAATTTAGGGCTTGTTTATAATGACTATAATACAAAACAAGGTTACGGATATGGCTACGGTTATGGCTACGGATATGGCTATGGTTATGGTTATTTTGATGAAGATAAAAATTATAAAGAGCCGTTACTGATAAGGATCAGAAATAAAGTACAGGTATTATTCAACAAAAAATAAAGCATTAAACCCTCATTTAATGGGGGTTTTTTCATATTTAGGGTATTTTCATTCTATGAAAAAAAGAATATTTTTGCCACTTTGCCGTTTACTTTATAACAAATTATGTTTTTTTGTTTATTTTTAACTAAACATTAAGATTATCATTAATATAAAAATGTTTTATATTTGCAAAAATTAAATTTTAAAATAACCATAAATCCATATTCTTTTATGAATAAAAAATTATTGTTTAGCTTCCTTGCCTTCCTTGGAGTGGTAAGTGTTAAAGCACAAAGAAACGAATTGGGAGTTCGTCTAGGTATGAGTAACCTAGTGGGAGATGTAGGAAGGACAAATTATATTTTACAGAAGCCGTTGGATTTAAGCAGAGCGTCAGATTGGGGCATCCCATTTTATGGTGGTTTATTATACAGATTTAATTTTAACCCGCATCAGACTGTTAGATTGGATTTAGGATATAACCAGATTCAGTTTAGTGATAAAGCGGCGAAAGAAGATTATAGAAGAAATAGAAACTCATACGGAAAAAATAATGTGTATGAGGCGAGTTTAATGTTTGAATATAACTTTTTCCCTGTAAATAATGAGCAGATCAGCATGCTGAGCCCTTACATCTTCGGAGGTGTTGGTGCTTTGATGTTTGACGCTCCTAAAGCAACCCTTGTGAATGATTTCAGAAGAGATGCGGATGGTGTAGCACAGGCTCCAATCAATGAATTGGATTTTACCACTACAACAGACTATTCATTAGGGAAAAAAGTAACAATGCATATTCCTTTTGGTGTTGGTTTGAAGTATAAATTCAACCATTCATGGGCTATATTTGCAGAAGCTACATTCAGATATACATTGACGGATCAGTTGGATCACAGTAAGATCCTTTCCAAAGATGTAAAAACTTCTTTTAATGCTGATATTTTGGATCCTGCTACAGGTGGTTCATTATTACAGTCAGGGAACTACTATGCAGTTTCTAAAGAAAGAGAAGCAGAGTTTATTAAAAAGAGAAATATTGGAGATGACAGATCCAACGACTGGATAAATACTTTCAGTTTAGGACTGACATATTCGTTCGGAAGACCTCCATGTTATTGTGAATAATATGTCGTTGATAAAAGAAAAAATAAATTCTGAGAATTTACCAAAACACGTAGCCATCATTATGGATGGTAATGGAAGATGGGCAAAATCTCGTGGCGAAGAAAGAACCTTCGGTCACAAAAATGCCATTAATGCAGTAAGAAATGCCATTAATGCATGTAATGAGATTGATATCCCTTATTTAACACTGTATACATTCTCTTCAGAAAATTGGAATCGTCCAAGTGAAGAAGTGAATACCCTTATGAATCTGTTGGTAGAGACCCTGCTTCTGGAAGCAGAAGAGATCTTCAGCAAAGGATTAAGAATGCATGTTATAGGGAATCTTGAAAAGCTGCCTACATTAGTGAAAGAGCAGTTGGAACGTGTGGTAGAACTTACAAAAGAAAACACAAAAGGAAACCTTGTATTGGCTATAAGCTATGGCTCACAAAATGAAATACTGGAAGCTGTAAAAAATATAAGTTCTGATGTAAAAGAAGGAAAAGTAGAGATAGAAAATATTAACGAAAGTCTATTTGAAAACTATCTTTATACAAAAGATTTTCCTCCTGTAGATTTACTGATCAGAACCAGCGGCGAAATAAGGATAAGCAACTTCCTGCTTTGGCAGATTGCTTATGCAGAATTGCAGTTTTTAAATGTTCTGTGGCCGGATTTCACCAAAGACATTTTCTTCCAATGTATTGTTGATTATCAAAACAAAGAAAGAAGATATGGTTTAACCGGTGAGCAGGTAAATGGCCAATAAAATTTTAAGAAAAGAAAGACTCGATAAAATGAAGTTTAGACTATTACCCATCATTATGTTTGCTGCTTCTGCACATTTTTATGGACAAGTAACTCCACAAGACAGCACAAAAGTAAATAATGCTGTACATGCAGAAAATGAGGCAGGAACTTATACACTTAAAGACATCGTTGTAGATGGGGTAAAAAAATATACACCAGCTCAGATCTTAAGATTTACGGGCCTTACAAAAGGAGAGAGTGTAGACATTCCGGGACAGAAAATCAGTAACGCTGTAAAAAAGCTTTGGGATACCCAATCTTTTTCTGAAGTGGAAGTTTATGTTCAAAGCATTGAAGGACAGACGATCGTTCTGAAATTTTATCTGCAGGATCTGAAAGAACTTGGAGAAGTGAAATTTGCAGGAAAAGGAATCGGTAAATCTAAAAGTGAAAAACTGGCAAAGGATAACAATCTTAAACCAGGAACTAAGATCACTCAGAACTTGGTTTCAAGCCTTAAAACCAATGTCCCTAAAGACTACATTAAAAAAGGTTTTGCTGATGCTAAAATCACGATTCAGGATAAAGTAAATGCAGGAGACCCTGCTTTAGTAGACTGGACAATCAATGTAGATAAGGGTAAAAGAATTAAAATCGACCATATTGAATTTGAAGGAAATGAAAATGTAACCGACAGAAAGCTTAGAAATAATGCTTTCAAAGAAACGAAACAAAAACGTTTTGGGATCGGTGGTATTTTAAAATCCTCAAAATTCATTGAAGATAAATATCAGGAAGATAAACAAAGCCTTATCAGTTATTACAACTCCCTTGGATATAGAGATGCTAAAATCGTTTCTGATTCTGTATGGAGAAACAAAAGAAATAACTACGAAATCAACGTAAAACTTAACGAGGGTAAAAAATATTATATCGGGGACGTTACGTTCACGGGAAATACGGTATACGCTACAGAATATTTACAAAGATTATTAGGATATAAAAAAGGTGATATTTACGATGCTGTAGGATTCAACAAAAAAGTTGGTGAAGACGGAGGAAAAGAAGATGATTCAGATATCAAATCTGTTTACATGAACAATGGTTATCTTTTCTCCAATGTAACACCTGTTGAAAAATCAGTATCAGGAGATGCCGTAAACCTTGAAGTTAGAATTAACGAAGGAGAACAGGCTACCTGGAATAAAGTAACATGGCAGGGTAACACTACAACCCATGACCACGTGATTCTTAGAGCTTTAAGAACAAAGCCGGGAGAGTTATTCAAGAAAACGGAAATTAAAAGAACCTATTTCGATTTAGCAGGGATGTCATTCTTTGACCCTCAGCAGATCGGTCAGGATATTCAGCCCAATCAGGTGGATAATACTGTAGATATCAACTGGAAACTTGTAGAAAAAGGATCTTCTCAGGTTCAGTTACAGGCAGGTTACGGTGGTAACAGTTTTATCGGTACTTTAGGATTGACATTTAATAACTTCTCATTAAAGAACTTCCTTAAGTTTAAAGATTTCAAACCGGTGCCTCAGGGAGACGGGCAAACGTTCTCTATTCAGGTGCAGGCAGGACAGTACTTCCAGAACTACGGAGTATCATTTACAGAGCCTTGGTTATTTGGTACAAGACCAACAGCTCTTTCTGTAAGTTTGAACAACTCCAGAGTAAGATATACAGATCAGTATGGAGCTGCTCAGAAATTGAACATCTTCTCCGCTTCAGTAGGATTAAACAGACTATTGAACTGGCCGGATGATTATTTCTCACTTTACACCGGATTACAGTTCCAGAAGTATGACTTCAATAACTATCCATTCCAGTTTGGAGATACTACAGAAACAAATGGTACTGCCAATAACTTCAGTGTCAACCTTGGATTGAGCAGAAACTCTGCAGGTATTGACCCGATTTTCCCAACAATGGGATCCAATATTGAGCTTTCAGCAAAACTGACTCCTCCATACTCATTGTTTAAGAAGAAAGATTACTCCACCATGTCAGCTATTGACAAATATAAGTGGATGGAATTCTATAAAATCAAGTTTAAAGCAGATGTTTACAATGAAATCATTGGAAAATTGGTCTTGAGATCTTCTGCAGAAATGGGATTCATGGATGGATATAACAGCCAGTTGGGTGCTCCGCCATTTGAAAGATTCTACATGGGAGGTACAGGTCTTTTCGGAGGTAGATATGACGGTAGAGAATTAATCCCTTTAAGAGGTTATGAAAATGCAAGTACAGAAGGAGGACAGGCAGATGATATTACGCAGAAAGGTGGAGGTACAATCTATAACAGATTTACTTTAGAATTAAGATACCCAATCTCTATGAGCCAGACTGCTAAAATCTACGCTTTGACATTCGCTGAAGGTGGTAATGTATGGAATTCATGGAGTTCTTACAGCCCATTCCAGCTGAAAAGATCAGTCGGAGTCGGGGTAAGAGTTTATATGGGAGCATTTGGATTGATCGGATTCGACTTTGCACTTGGTCTTGATAAGACAATTTCAGGTGATAAGTCTGGATGGAGAAACCACTTCTTGATGAACCAAACATTATAATTACAAATATGAAGCACTTTAAAATAATTTTCACATTCGCATTCCTTTTGCTTTTTGGGTTAAACAATGCCCAGAAAATCGGAGTAGTGGATACGGATGAAATTTTGAATAAATTACCTCAGTATAAAGAAGCTGAAGCAAGATTAAACTCTCAGATCGACACCTGGGAATCTGAACTTCAAAATCTTCAGACTGAATATGAAAGAAAAAAAGCTGCTTTTGAAAGTGAAAAAGTTTTATTGATAGGTGACCAGCTTAAACTTAGAGAAAAAGAAGTTACAGACCTTGATAAAAATATTAAAACGACAACAAGCTTACGTTTTGGAGCTAACGGTGAGATCACAAAACTGAGAACAAATCTGGTTCAGCCTTTTCAGGATCAGATCTGGGGAGCTATCAAAACAATGTCCGAAAAAAATGGCTTGGGCATAGTTCTTGATAAAAGCAATAACATTAGTGTTATTTTCCTTCAGTCAAAATATGATTACACAGAAAAAGTATTGTCTATCCTGTTAAAAGGAACAGATAAGAAGGAAAAAACAAATAGCAAAGGAAAAAAATAATAAGAAAATTAACTTTTGCTATATTTTAAAATCTAAAAACAAATTAAATTATTTATTTACCAGTTATGAAAAAATTAAGTGTATTATTTGCAGCAGTAATGATGGTTGTATCTGTAGGTATGGCAAAAGCTCAAAAAATTGCTACTTTAGATGTAATGGGAGTTCTTAACGCTATGCCGGAGAAAAAGAAAGCAGATGCTGATCTTAAAACATTCTTAGATACAAAACAAGCTGAGATCAAGAAAAAAGCAGATGCTGCTCAAACTAAATATCAGCAATATCAAACAGAAGCTCCTAAGAAAACAGCTGACGAAAACACAGCAAGAGAGGCAGAAATGAAAAAATTAGCTGAAGAAATCCAGCAAATGCAGGACAAAGCTCAAAAAGATCTACAAGCTAAGCAAGATGTAGCTTTTGGTCCTATTGAGAAAAAGCTAAATGATGCAGTAGAAAAAGTAGCTAAAGCTAATGGATATGACTATATTATGGATGCAAACTCAACAGCATTCCTTTATAAAGCAGGACCAGACGCAACTGCAGCTGTGAAGAAAGAATTAGGAATTCAATAATTTCAGCAAATTAACAAAGATTTATAAAACTAACCACCTCTTTTAGAGGTGGTTTTTTTATTTTTGCGGAATGGAAAAAGAAGTATCAACTACGGTCAAAGTTAGGTTTAGTGACTGTGATCCGATCGGACATTTGAATAATGTAAAATATCTTGATTATATGTTCAATGCAAGAGAAGATCATGTAGAAACATTTTATGGGTTTACCTATGAAGAATATACCAAGAAAACCGGCTGTACCTGGATTGCCATTCAAAATGAAATAGCCTATTTAAAAGAAGTAAGGTATAACACACAGGTAGTCATCAGCAGCAAAACCATCGATGTACAGGATAGAACAGCAAAAGTTGAAATTCTGATGAAAAGTCTGGATGAAAAGACAATTCACGCTGTACTTTGGGTGACCGTGATCTATTTTAATGTTAAAACAAGAAAATCTGAAGTTCATCCTCAGGATATCAAAGAGATTTTTGATAAATTTTATGTAGATCTTATCCAAAAAGACTTCCAGTCAAGAGTGAAGTTCTTAAGATCTCAGAATGCCAAAAACTCTTAACCCCCATTTCTTATTGAAGGTTCCAACTTAAAAATTAATAATAAACAAATGAAAAAAATAGCAGTAATAGGTAGTAACGGACAATTAGGAAACTGCATAAAAAAAATAGCTCCTGACTTTGAACATCAATATGAATTCTTATTTACAGATTCATCCACTTTAGATGTTACCAATGAAGAGCAGGTGAATGATTTCTTTTATGATAACAAACCTGATTATTGCATCAACGCTTCTGCATACACAGCCGTTGATCTGGCAGAAAAAGAAAAGGAAAAAGCTTTTGCGGTAAATGCTGATGGAGTAGCTCACCTAGCTCAGGCATGTACAGATTATAAATCTGTTCTTATCCACGTTTCTACAGACTATGTTTTTGATGGGACAACCAATCTTCCGTACTCTGAAGATGACTTTACTAATCCGATAGGAGTATATGGAGCATCAAAAAGAGAAGGAGAGGAGCTTGCTCTGGAAATCAATCCAAAAACAATCATCCTGAGAACTTCATGGCTGTACTCTGAGTTTAATAAAAACTTTGTGAAAACAATGTTGAGCCTTTTCTCTCAGAAAGAGGAGTTGGGAATCGTTGCTGATCAGTTTGGACAACCAACCAATGCAAACGATTTGGCAGAAGCAATTATGGAGATCATCGAAGCTCCACAAAAGACCTATGGGATTTTCCACTTCTCAAACTATCCGGAGACAACCTGGTTTGAATTTGCCAAAAAAATTGCTGAATTTTCAAAATCATCAGTAAAATTAAATCCGTTGACAACCGAGCAGTATCCAACACCTGCCAAAAGACCTGTGAGAAGTACCATGTCTTTGGATAAAATAGAAGAAGTCTACAAAATAGAACCCAAACATTGGGAAAACAGTCTTGAAGAATGTGTTGATATACTTTCAAACTCATAATATATATATGTATATGAAAAATATTGCAATACTCTTTTCCGTATTATGTATCCAGCTGTGGAGTGCACAAAATGTTTATATGACGAAAGTCGAAAAAACAAATGACAACTCAGATAAATTCTTCTATAGGAAAGAATCCGCCGGAGATGCTGTTTATTTAGGAGAAGTAGAAGTACAGGGCTTTTCAAGAGATGATGCACTTGTCTTTTCCTCAGTATATAAAAAAGCAAAAGAAATTGGTGCCAATACATTTGAATTAAAACCCTTCGAAAATGTAGATGGTACCCCGCAGGCATTCAATGCTGCCAATTATAAAATTGCGTTATATTATACGCCTAAAGAAAAACTGGTAACTAAGCATGGAGAGATGTATATATTTGCTTCCTCTGAAAAAGATCAGAAAATAAGTATCAATCGTAAAGATTACACCATCTCTCCCAGATCATTTTTAAAATTAAAATTTATGCCGGGAGAAATCTATACCATCTCAACCAAGAAACTTTTAGGATCTACAGTAAAAGTTCAGCCAAAAGTCAATGATGATGATATTTATTTTCAGGTTTCCTCTTTAAAAGTGAAGCCGGATAACTCAGGAGTAGGAGGTTTAAACCTTAAATCCGGAGATATCATTGGTCTGGAGAAGTCTTATGCAGAATTTCTGAGCGTGATCTATAAAGAAAGCAAGCCTTAAATATCACTTATAATAACAATATTGCTGGTTTTACTTTATATGAATTTAAATTGAATGGATTTTGTTTAAAATTTTTCTCACTTTGTTTCAGCGGCTTAGGACTTAAATATGAACAGAAGGTAACATTTATGTTAAATAAAGTTGTTTTGCGTTGTTATAAGTTGTTATCTTTGCCCCACTGAAAAACGAGAGTAGCTCAGTAGCGCAGAAGAGCTTTTAGATAAGCAAAAACATTACAGTACTCCATAAGATGAGGCAAACAAAAAACTTTAATTTTTTTAATAGAAAAAAGTTGTGAGTTTAAAAAGAGTTTGTATCTTTGCAGTCCCAATTACAGGGAGCGCAGGAGTAGAGGACTTAAGGTTTCGGAGAGAATTAAGGTTACTTAAAAAACTTTAAATTTTTCTTTAAAACATTTGGTCATTAAGAAATAAAGTTTTACTTTTGCACTCGCAAATACGGAGCAACACTGACAGAA